>NZ_JAAGPL010000196.1:0-15240 GCF_017104785.1 Burkholderia sp. Ac-20353
TACGGCCTATGCTGGGATCTGCGGGTGCCGTTCTGGCATCTCGGCGACGCGGCCGCACTGCTCGCGGACGCACCCGGCGTCGACGTGGTGCTCGAACACGCGGGGCTGCCGTGGGACCGCTCGGATGCGGGGCTCGCGCGCTGGCGGCGCGGGATGGAAGCGCTCGCCGCGTTACCGCGCGTGTCGGTGAAGCTATCTGAATTCGGCTTGCGCGACGCCGCGTGGAACGACGCAGAGAACCAGCGGCTGATTCGCGACGCGATCGCGATATTCGGGTGGGAGCGCTGCCTGTTCGCGAGCAATTTCCCGGTGGCGGGATTGCGGGTCACGTATCCGGCGCTGCTGCAGACCTTTGCCGCGGCGATCGCGGATCTCGACGACGCGGCGCGCCGCGCGATCTGGCACGACAACGCGGTCCGGATCTACCGGATCGACCTCAACGAATCACGCAAGCAGGCAGGTGGATGATGCACATCACTGGAGAGATGTTGATCGGCGGCGCAGCGGTGCGCGGCAGCGCAGGAACGCTACGCGCGTTCGACCCCGCGCGCGGCGTCGAATTGGAGCCTCAGTACGGCGCGGGCGATGCGGCTGACGTGGCGCGCGCGTGCACGCTGGCGGCGGCCGCGTTCGATCCGTTTCGCGCGATGCCGCTCGACGTGCGCGCGCGTTTTCTCGACACGATTGCCGACAACCTCGTCGCGCTCGGCGATGCGCTGATCACGCGTGCGCATCAGGAGACGGCGCTGCCCGTCGCGCGGCTCGAAGGCGAGCGCGCGCGCACGGTCGGCCAGCTAAAGCTGTTCGCGGCACTCGTGCGCGACGGCCGCTGGCTCGGCGCGACGCTCGATTCCGCGCAGCCCGACCGTCAGCCGTTGCCGCGGCCCGACCTGCGCCTGCGGAAGATTCCGGTCGGCCCGGTCGCCGTGTTCGGCGCGAGCAACTTCCCGCTCGCGTTCTCGGTCGCGGGCGGCGATACGGCGTCGGCGTTCGCGGCCGGCTGCCCGGTCGTCGTGAAGGCGCACCCCGCGCACCTCGGCACGTCGGAACTGGTGGGGCGCGCGATCCAGCAGGCGGTCGCCGCCTGCAGGCTGCCGGAAGGCGTGTTCTCGCTCGTGATCGGCGCGGGCAACGCGATCGGCGAGGCGCTCGTCGCGCATCCGGCGATCAAGGCGGTCGGCTTCACCGGCTCGCGCGGCGGTGGCTTGGCGCTAATGAAGATCGCCGCGCAGCGCCGCGAGCCGATTCCGGTTTATGCGGAGATGAGCAGCATCAACCCGTTCTTCGTGCTGCCCGGCGCGCTCGCGGCGCGCGGCGGCGAGATCGCGCGCGGCTTCGTCGAATCGCTGACGCTCGGCGTCGGTCAGTTCTGCACGAATCCGGGGCTCGTCGTCGTGCTCGACGGGCCAGATACGCAGGCGTTCATCGATGCCGCTTCACAGGCGCTCGGGCAGAAGGGCGCGCAGACGATGCTGACGGCGGGGATTGCGGCGGCCTATGAGCGCGGCGTCGCGCAGCGGGCGGCAGCGGACGGCGTGAGCGTGGTTGCGCATGGGGCAAAGACGGGGGCACGGACGGGGGCGCAGGCGGGCGCGGAGGCGGATGCGCAGGCGGCGGCGCTGCCCGCGCTGTTCGCGACGACGCAGTCTGCATTCGTCTCGAACGCCGCGCTCGAGGACGAGATCTTCGGGCCGACGTCGCTGATCGTCACGTGCCGCGATGTCGACCAGATGATCGATCTTGCCGAGCATGTCGAAGGCCAACTGACCGCGACGCTGCATCTCGAAGCCGGCGATCACGCGCTCGCGCAGCGGCTGCTGCCGACGCTCGAACGCAAGGCCGGGCGCATTCTCGCGAACGGCTATCCGACCGGCGTCGAGGTTGCGCACGCGATGGTGCATGGCGGGCCGTTCCCGGCGACGTCCGATTCGCGCACGACGTCGGTGGGCACGCTCGCGATCGAACGGTTCCTGCGGCCGGTGTGCTATCAGGCGCTGCCGCACGAGTTGCTGCCGGACGCGTTGCAGGACGGGAATCCGCTCGCGGTGTGGCGGTTGAAGGATGGCCAGTTCGGCAAGGATTGAGCGGCGGTCATCGCAGGCGGCGAACGCGAACCGGGTCTAGAATCGACTGCGTTTCTATGACTCTCTCCTCACTCGCAAGGATCCGCATGCTCACGATTCGCCCGATGACCGAAGCCGATTTCTCGGACTTCTGGCCCATTTACCGCGCAGTGGTGGCCGCGCAGGAAACCTACGCGTTCGACCCCGCGCCGACCGAGGAGGCTGCACGCAAGCTGTGGCTCGAAGCGCCGCTTTGCACGTGGGTCGCGGAAGAGGACGGCGAACTGCTCGGCTCGTACTACCTGAAGGCGAATGCGGCGGGACCCGGCAGCCACGTGAGCAACTGCGGCTACATGGTCGGCGAGGCCGCGCGCGGCCGCGGCGTCGCGCGCCGGATGTGCGAACACTCGCAGCAGGTCGCGCGCGAGCGCGGCTTCCTCGCGATGCAGTTCAATTCGGTGGTCGCGACGAACGAAGCCGCGGTCGCGCTGTGGCAGAAGCTCGGGTTCGAGATCGTCGGGCGCCTGCCGCGCGCGTATCGGCACGCGCGGCTCGGCTTCGTCGATTGTCTCGTGATGTACAAGTGGCTGGGGGAGGGGGCGTAACGCTGCGCCGGTCGCCGACGAATCAATACGCCATATGAATCAGCGGAAACGGCCTGCCGGCGGAATCCGTCGCCGAGCGGCCGACGTCCCTAAAACCATAGCCGCGATAGAACGCATGTGCGCCCGGGTTCTGCTCGTTGACGTCGACCGTCAGGTGCGCATGATTTGCGCGGACATGATCGAGCAGGCGCGTGCCGGTGCGCTGGCCGAACCGGTCGGGATCGACGAACAGCATCTCGACCTGCGCGTCGTTCGTGCCGATGAAACCGGCGATGCGGCCGTCGCCGGCTTCGGCGACCCATACCGTGACGCTCGGCAGATAAAGATCGCGAACCTGCGGGTAAAGCTCGGCGATGTCCTGTTTGGTGAGGAAGGCGTGCGTGGCCTGCACGGCGCGGTGCCAGATGTCCAGCAGCGCGGGATTGTCTTCGGGGTTGCGGTCTCGGATCGTCATCTTCGTTGTTGTAATTAGCGTGAAAGCTGTGAATTCTAGCCGAACGCGGCAGCAGCCTCCGCTGCCGCACCCGGCATCACGCGGCATCACGCAGTGACCAAAGCATCCACCGGATGCGAATGCCGCTACTTCACCCGCTCCTGCAGCAGCGCGATCATCCGCTGCGCGAGCGGCGACACGTACGCATCCGCGCGGTGAATCGCACCGATGCACCGGTCCAGCTCCAGCTCGCCAGGCCGGAGGTCCAGCGCGCGTACCCCCGTCAGCATGTCGAGTGCCTCGGTGCCGCCGACGCACAGCAATTGCGTGTCGTGCAATAGCTGGATCAGCGCAGTGCTGCCGAAATCCGTCTCGACGCGCAGGCGCGGCGCGGCGAGCTTGCGTGCGCGGAATGCGTCGTCGATCTGCCGGCGCACCGTGATCGTCGTTTCGGGCAGCAGCCATTCCTGTTCGGCCAGATCGGCAAGCGTGAGGCCGCGCCTGCGCTGCAGCGGATGCCGGTCGTCCGCGAGCACCGAGAGCCGGTCGCGGAACAGCTCGACGACCGTGACCGCGTCGCGTGCATGCTGCGGTTCCGGTGCGACGACCAGATCGAGCTCGCCAGCGGCCAGCAGGTCGAACAGCTCGCGCGCGAGCCGTCGCCGCAGCCGCAGCCGCGCGGCCGGCCGCTCGCGGATCAACTGCCGGCACGCGCCGAGCACGAGCGCATTCGGCAAGGTCGGCGAATAGCCGATCCGCACGAGCCCCTGCTCGCCGCCGCTGATCGCTCGCATCTCCTTCATCGCATCGTCGAACTCCAGCGCAATGCGCCGCGCACGCGCGATGAACTGCGCGCCGGCCGGCGTGGGCGTCATGCCGTTCGCGGTCCGGTCGAACAGCGTCACGCCGACCTGTGCCTCGATCCGCTGCATCGCCTTCGTCAGCGCGGGCTGGCTCAGGCCCAGCGCGTCGGCCGCCTTGCCGATGCTGCCGTGGCGTTCCACCGCCAGCAGATAGTCGAGATCGCGCGTATCCATCTGGGGATTCCTCTTGGTTATGACTTTATAGCCATTACTGCATTGTGGTGATGCCCCCCATCTTACAGACTGATGGCACTGCTGGACTACGGAGAACCCGATTGAGCTTTGCCTATTTCCTGCGGCGCGCGGCCCGCTACTGGGGCGATCAGCCCGCCGTGATTCATCGAGACCGCGTTATCACCTACCGTCAGCTCGACGAACGCTCGTCGCGGCTCGCGAATGCATTGCGCGGCCTCGGCTTCGCACCCGGCGCGCGAATTGCCGTGCAGGCGCGCAACTGCATCGAGCTGGTCGAGATCGAGTGCGCGCTGTACAAGGCGGGCCTCGTGAAGGCCGCGCTGAATCCGCGCTTCACGGCGGCCGAGGCGTCGGACGTCGTCGGCAACTGCACGCCGGTCGCGTTCATCGGCGGGCGTGGCTATACGCACTACACGCCCGATACGCCGGGTTTCGCGTCGGTCGAGCGGTTCATTGCGCTCGACGCCGAAGCGAACGGCTACCGCGACTATGAAACGCTGCTCGCGCAGGCGAGCGCTGCTGCGCCCGACTACACGCCCGCGCCCGACGATCTCGCGGTGCTGCATTTCTCGTCGGGCTCGACGGGCCGCATCAAGGCGGCGATGCAGAGCTACGGCAACCGGCTCGCGTCGCTGCGCAAGATCGTGCTCGGGATGGACCGCCCGGTGCGCCCGGGCGACCGGCTCGCGCTGATCGGGCCGATCACGCATGCGTCCGGGATGCTGATGCAGCCTTACCTGTTCTGCGGCGCGACGCTCGTGCTGTTCGACGCGTTCGATCCCGCGCACTTTCTTGCCGAAGTCGCGCGCTTGCGCATCACGCACACGTTCATGGTGCCGGCAATGATCAACATGGTGCTGAACGAGCCGGACCTCGCCTACGCCGACCTGCGCAGCCTGAAGGTGCTCGGCTACGGCGCGGCGCCGATGGCGCCGGCGCGCATCGAGGAAGCGTGGGTGCGCATCGGCCCCGTGCTGTCGCAGGGCTACGGCGCGAGCGAGTCGACGTCGGGCGTCACGCGTCTCGGCATCGCCGATCACGCGCATGCGCTGCTGCATTGTCATGAAAGGCTCGCATCGTGCGGCCGGCCGTTCGGCGAAACCGAGGTGCGTGTGGTCGACGCCGAAGGTCACGAAGTGGAATGCGACGAGATCGGCGAGATCGTGATTCGTGGCGCGGACGTGTTCCAGGGTTACTGGGGTGCGCCCGAGCTGACGCGCGAGGTACTGGTCGACGGCTGGCTGCATACGGGCGATCTCGCGCGCACCGATCGCGACGGCTTCATCTACCTCGTCGACCGCAAGAACGACATGATCATCTCGGGTGGCTTCAACGTCTATCCGACCGAAGTCGAGGCGACGCTGTACCGGCACGACGACGTGCTCGAAGCGTGCGTCGTCGGCGTGCCCGACGACAAATGGGGCGAGGCGGTCAAGGCGGTGATCGTGCTGAAGCCGGGGCGCAGCGCGCAGGCCGACACGCTCGTCGCGCATTGCCGCGCGCTGCTTGCCGACTACAAGCTGCCGCGCACCGTCGATTTCGTCGCGGACCTGCCGAAGAACGCGAGCGGCAAGATCGCCCGCAAGCTCGTGCGCGAACAGTACTGGCATGGCGCCGCACGGCGCGTGAACTGAAGAGGCTAACCATGTTCGATCACCTGAACCGTCCGGATTTCGTGGCGCTGCGCGCGGCCGTACGCCGCTTCGTCGACGAGGAATTGCGGCCAATCGAGCGCGAGCTTGGTCTCGGCTCGGAAGATGTCTGGCCGCGCGACGTGCTGCGCCGCGTGTGGCGGCGCTCCGCCGAACTCGGCTTCTATACCGCGAGCCTGCCCGCCGCGATCGGCGGCAAGGGGCTGTCGATTGTCGAGCAGTGCGCGCTGAAAGCCGACCTTGCCGCGTCGGGCGCGGCGCTCGCGCCGCACGTGCTCGGCGAGCTGGGCGGGCCGCCGCGCATCGGCAACATGCTGAAGCATGCGACGCCCGATCAGCTTGAGCGGTATTTCAAGCCGGTGATGCGCGGCGACCGATCGACCTGCTTCGCGCTGACCGAACCGCACTCGGGCTCGGATGCGATGAGCATCCGCACGACCGCGGTCGAGGACGGCGACACGCTCGTCGTGAACGGCACCAAGCATTACATCAGCGGCGCACCGTTCGCCGATTTCGCGATCGTGATGTGCGTGACCGATGCGTCCGCGACGCCGCCGCAGATCACGGCGGTGCTGGTCGATCTCGACTTGGCCGGCGTGACCGTCGAGCACGAGTACGTGCCGATGTCGGGCCAGCACATCGACGCGGACATCCGCTTCACCGACGTGCGCGTGCCGCGCGAGAACGTGTTCGGCGGCATCGGCAACGGCTTCCGGCTCGGTATGTCGCGGATCAACGTAAACCGGTTGCTGCATTGCCCGACGATGCTCGGCCTCGCGATGTCCGCATACGAAGCGTCGCTCGTCTATGCGCGCACGCGCCGGCAGTTTGGCGGGCCGATCGCGCGCTTCCAGGCGATCCAGCACATGCTCGCCGACATGGCCGCCGCGCTGTGGGCGTGCGAGAGCATGATTGCGCACACGGCCGCGCTGGCCGATGCGGGCGCCGACCTGCGGATGGCGGCTTCCGCATGCAAGCTGTTCGTGTCGGAGCGCTGCTTCGAGGTCGCGGACAAGGCCGTGCAGATTCACGGCAACGTCGGCGTGACGCGGCATCATCCGGTCGAACAGACGTTCCGCAAGCTGCGGATGTTCCGGATCCTGACTGGTACGAGCGAGATCCAGCGCAACACGATCGCGAAGGCGATCCTCGAGCCTTCGGGCGCGGGAGCGTGACCCATGACGACTCGTCCGGAGCCTCAGGACACGTCGGTGTCGGACGGCGGGAAGCCGTCGTGGTCGTGCCTGAACGGCGTGACGATCGTCGACGTCAGCCAGCTGCTGCCCGGGCCGCATGCGTGCGCGCTGATGCGCCAGCTCGGCGCTGACGTCGTCAAAGTCGAGCCGCCGGGTACGGGCGATCCGTCGCGGCTGCTCGGCGACGCCGTGTTCGCGCAGTTCAATCGCGGCAAGCGTTCGGTCGCGCTGGACCTGAAGGCGGCGGCGGATCGCGAGCGGTTTCTCGAACTCGTGCGCGAGGCCGACGCGGTCGTCGAAGGCTTCCGGCCCGGCGTGATGGCGCGGCTCGGGCTCGGCTACGACGTGCTCGCGCACGCCAATCCGCGCATCGTGCTGTGCTCGATCTCGGGCTACGGGCAGGACGGCCCGAACGCCGCGCGTCCCGGCCACGACCTGAACTTTCTTGCGGAGGCCGGCTACTGGGCGATTCCCGCGCAGCTCGATGACGCGGTCGCGCGACCGCGCGTGCGGCTCGCCGACTACTCGGCCGCGTTGCACGCGGCGCTTGCGCTGTCGGTCGCGGTGATGAGCGCGCGCGCGAGCGGGCGCGGCCAGCATCTCGACGTGTCGATTCACGATACGGTGCTCGCGTGGACCGCGCCGGCGGCCTGGGCGTCGCGCGCGCATCGCGTGGCGCCCGGCGACGCACCGTGGGTGATGCCCGACAACGACCTGTTCGAGACCGCGGACGGGCGGCACCTCGCGCTCGGCATTCTCGAAGACAAGTTCTGGGCGACGCTCGCCGATGCGCTCGGCGGCGCGTATCCCGAACTGCGCGATCCGCGCTTCGAGCGGCGCACGGGGCGGCAGCGGCACAAGCACGAGGTCGGCGCGCTGCTGCGCTCGGTCTTCGCGAGTCGAACGCTGGCCGAATGGATGCGCATGCTGCGCGCGTGCGACCTGCCGGTATCGCCGTTGCCGGATGCCGACGAGCTGTTTGCCGATCCGCATGTGCAGGCGCGCGGCGTTGTGCGCGTGGTGCCTGGCGGTGCGCTCGCGGTGCGCTTCCCGGTGAAGTTCTCGCTGGGGCTGCCCGACGGCGCCGATCGCGTGCCCGCGCTCGGCGAGCATGGCGACTGACTGGCGCGATACAGCAACACAACAACACGCAAGACAACAACACTGGAGACAGCGATGACGACAGACGGCGCGCAATACCGTCCGTGGCGGGCATGGTCGATCGCGATCATGCTCGCGCTGATGATGCTCGTGAATTTCCTCGACAAGGTCGTGCTCGGGCTCGTGTCGGTGCCGATGATGCGCGACCTGCATTTGAGCCCGACGCAGTTCGGCCTGATCGGCGGCAGCCTCAACTGGCTGTTCGCGATCGCGGCAGTCGCGGGCGGGCTCGCGGCGAACCGCTGGCCCGCGAAATGGCTGCTGTTCGGGATGGCTGCCGCATGGGCCGCGCTGCAGTTGCCGATGCTGGTCGCCGGTTCGATCTGGGTCGTGATCGCGTGCCGCGTGTTGCTCGGCATCGGTGAAGGCCCCGCATCGCCGGTTGCGACACACGCGGTCTACAAGTGGTTTCCGGACGCGCACCGCAACCTGCCGGTCGCGCTGCTGCACCAGGGCAGCGCGCTCGGCCTGCTGATCGCGGGGCTCGCAATGCCGGTCGTCACCACGCATTGGGGCTGGCGTGCGAATTTCGCGGTGCTTGCGTTGCTCGGCGCGGCCTGGTGCGTCGTGTGGGCACTGTGCGGCGCCGAGGGCACGCACGTGCGCGCGGTCGACGCAGGCGGTGGCGAGCGGGTGCCGTACGGGCTGCTGCTGACCGACCGCACGGTGATCGGCAATTTCCTCGGGCACTTCGCGGCGAACTGGATTCTCGCGATGACGCTCACGTGGATGCCGACCTATCTGCAGCTTGGTCTCGGTTACGGACCGCATGCGGCAGGCCGGATGTTTGCGCTGTTCGTCGCGACGACGTCGCCGCTGAGCCTCGCGTTCGCATGGTTTTCTCAACACCTGCTCGCGCGCGGCATGCCGTCGCGGCACGGGCGCGGCACGTTCGTCGCGGCGACGCTTGCCGCGGCCGGCCTGATGCTTGCGACGATGGTGCTGCCGGGCTTGCCGGGCGGGGCGAAGCTCGCGCTGCTGACGGTCGGCAGCGGGATGACGCTGACGATGTATTCGATCGGCCCGGCGATGCTTGCCGAGGTGACGCCCGATGCGCAGCGCGGCGGCGTGCTCGCGCTCAGCAACGGCTTTGCGTCGCTCGCCGGTCTCGGTGCACCGGTCGTGACGGGAATGCTGATCGAAGCGACCGGCGCGTCGACCGCGCGCGGCTTCGAGCAGGCGTGCGTCGTCTGCGGCATCGTGCTCGTCGCGTGCGGCATGCTCGGCGCGTGGTGCCTCGATCCGCAACGCTCGCGCGAGCGCATGGCGCGCGGGTCGCAACGCGCGACGGCCGCGATGCAGGGCTCGCGCGGCTAGCGCAGATCGCACGTGCAAGTGCGGTGAATCGGACGAAGCCAGTAGAATAATCAGTCATACAAAGTAATGGATGGAGACAGGCAGTTCAACGAAGCAGGAGGAGACGCATGAAGAAGGTGGTGGTGGCGGCCCTGATCGGCGCGCTGACGGGGGCGGCGCACGCGCAGTCGAGCGTGACGCTGTTCGGCCGGATCGGCGGTGGCGTGCGATGGGTGAACGGGATGGTCGGCGGCAGTCAGGTCGGTTTCAACAACAACATCATTTCCGGCAACGAATTTGGCATTCGCGGTAACGAGGATCTCGGCGGCGGCATGAAGGCGCTGTTCGTGCTGGACGGCGCGTTCAACAGCGGCACGGGCGCGCTGAAAACGGCCGGCACGCTGTTCTCGCAGGCCGCCTATGTCGGCGTGTCCGGCGCTTTCGGCCGGATCACGCTCGGGCGCCAGTTCAATGCGGCGGAAGACCTCGGCATCGCGCTCGATCCGCTGGGCGGGCGAGGGCAGTCGCTTGCGGTCGAACCCGGCGTGCTGTTCGACGGCAACTTCTTCACACTCGATTCGCGCTTCAACAACACGATCAAGTATGTCGGGCAGGCGGGCGGCCTGCGATACGGCGCGAGCTATTCGCCGGGCGGCGTCGCGGGCAACACGCGGGCGGGCACGAACTTCTCGGCGGCCGCGATGTATGCATTCCTGAATGTGCTCGGCGGCGCATCGTATGCGAAGACGTACAGCGCCGACGGCACGCAGTCCGCACAGACGATCCAGGCCGGCGGCACGCTGCAGCTCGGTCGCGCGCGCTTCTATCTGAGCTACGCGTCGCTCGTCGTTGATGCGCGCAAGGGCGGCGCGCCGACGCGCCGCGACGACATTCCGTCGTTCGGCGTGGTCGTGCAGGCAACGCCGTTCGTGCAGGTGACCGCTGCAGGCTTTTACGACAAGGCGCGCGATCTCGGCAACGTGACGGGCGCCGACGGCCACAAGCTCACGACCTATGCAGCGGTTCAGTATTTCCTGTCGAAGCGCACCGAGCTGTATGTGGAGGTCGATCGCAATGGCGTCACCGGCGCGTACATGCGCGATCCGGCGACGCTTGCCGCACTCGGGATTCGGCCCGGCGCAAGCGCAACGACGGGGGTGTCGCTCGGCCTGATGACGCGCTTCTGAGCGACGCCGTTTCCATCATTCATCGATCCGGAGTCCGATTCGATCATGCGTATGCGATTCACACTTCTTTCCTTTGCGCTGGCCGGCGTGCTGGCCTTCCCGGGCGCACCTGCGCTCGCGCAGCCTGGCGAGCCGGGCCTGTCGGCCGCGTCCGCAGCCCAGGCGGCGTCTGCGAACCCCACGCCGAAGCAGCGCAAGGCGGCTGACCGCAAGCTGATGCGTCGCGTCAGTGCTGCGCTCGCCCGTACCCGCGACCTGAACGCGACACGCATCCTCGTGCGCGTGCGCGACGGCAACGTGACGCTTGCCGGCTCGGTCGCCGACACGAACCAGGCGACGCTCGCCGCTGCGGTGGCAGGCCGCGTCGACGGTGTCGTAGCGGTGACGAACCAGTTGCGTGTCGACGATCAGCCTTTGTGACCGAGGGCCGCGCATGGCGCGGCCCGTTTTCTTGCGAGACAACACCTTCATGCAGATTCAACCCACGATGCACCGGGCGACGGCCGGACGCCGGTTCGCCGCTTGCCTGCTGTTTGCCTGCGGGCTTGCGCTCGGCGCTACCCCGGCCCGCGCGGCGGCCGATTCCGCCGGCGCCGATGTGATGCAGGGCTTTCCGCCGCCTGCCGAGCGCGTCGTCAGCAAGGCCAATGCGTTCACGGCGGCGAACCTGCGCTGGGCGCTGCGCAACACGCGGCGACTCGCGCCCACGGACGGCATCCGGCATGCGGCGGCGCCGCTGCCTATGCCCGTCGATCCGGTGCCGAACCTCGATACGCTGCCGGTCACGATCGGCGGCGAGACGCTGACGCTCGACGATTATCTGCGCCGCACCGCCACCGACGGGTTCATCGTCGTGCATCGCGGCCGGGTCGTCTATGAGCGGTATTTCGACGGCCTGCGGCCCGACCAGCCGCATGCGTGGGCATCGATGACGAAGTCCGTGACGGGCCTCGTCGCCGCCCGGCTGATCGAAGCGGGCGCGCTGGACGCAGACGCGCCCCTGTCGCACGCGTTGCCGGAGCTCGCAGGTACACCGTTCGGCACGGCCACGCTGCAGCAGAATCTCGACATGGAAGTGCCGATGACCTATGCGCCGGGCCTGCCGCCCGACCTCGGGCTGTTCGGCGCGATCGGCCTGCTGCCGCGCCGCGCCGACGCGCCGGACAGCATCGTCGCGTTCCTGAAGACGGTGCAGCCGGCACGCGACGCCGCGCCGGGCGACGTGTGGTTCTACCAGAACGGTTCGCCCGAGGCCGTCGCATGGGCGATGCAGCGCGCGACCGGGCAGTCGTGGAGCGAACTCGTCGAGAAGTGGCTGTGGCGGGATTTCGCGGAGGACGATGCGTACGTCGCGGTCGACCGCAACGGGATGGCGATGGCGAGCGGCGGGCTGTACACGACGCTGCGCGACGCGGCGCGATTTGCGGAACGGGTCCGCACGGGCCTCGGCGGCGCGCCGGGCGCGCTCCCCGCTTCGGCGATCCGCGCGGCGCTGCGTCCCGCGCACAACGCGGCGCTGTTTGCGAAGGGCAACGTCGTGCCGGGGAAGGAGGGTTACGCGTATCGCGACTACTGGTATCAGCTCAACGACGGCGACGGCTCGTTTGCCGCGGCGGGGCGCTTCGGGCAATCGATTCTCGTCGATCCGAAGCGGGCGCTGACGATCGTCAAGTTCTCGTCGTCACGCGATTTCGTGCCGCGCGCACGTGACGGGCAAAGCGAGTCGGCGCGCCCGCGCGCCGCGCTCGAACGCGGCGACGCGCTGAGCGAGGTGGCGCGGGCGCTGGTCGCGCAACTGCGTTGACACGCGGTGATTGCAGCGTGCTGGAGCGCATGCTGCGGCCGCGCTCAAGCAACCGGACGCAGATCCTGCAGCAACGTCGGCACCAGCTCCGACACCGTCGGATGAATATGCATCGCGCGGCTGATCGTCGTATACGGCGCCTTCGCATACATCACGTCGAGCAGCGAATGCACGACCTCATCACCGGTCACACCCAGAATCGACGCGCCGAGAATCTCCTTCGTATCCGCATCGACGATCACCTTCATGAACCCCTGACTCTCGCCTTTCTCCACCGCGCGTCCGACGCGCGTCATCGGGCGCGTGCCGACCATCAGCCGGCGCCCCGACTGCATCGCCTCGGTTTGCGTCATGCCGCAGCGGCCGAGCGGCGGGTCGGTAAACAGCGCATACGCGACGATGCGATCGGACACCTTGCGCGGATCGTTGTCGAGCAGATTGGCCGCGACGATCTCGTAATCGTTGTATGACGTATGCGTGAACGCACCGCGGCCGTTGCAGTCGCCCAGCGCCCAGATGCCGGGGACGTTCGTGCGCAACTGTTCGTCCACCGGGATGTAGCCATGCGCATCGATCGCAACGCCGGCCTGGTCGACTCCGAGATCGTCGGTATTCGGCACGCGCCCGACCGCGAGCAGCAGGTGCGAGCCCGCGACTTCACGCGCGCCGGTCGTGCAATCGAGCCCGACGACGACGCGCTCGCCGTCGCGCCGCGCGCTCAGGCAGTTCGCATCGAGCTGCACATCGATCCCTTCGTTCTCGAGGATCTCGCGCACGGACTGCGACACGTCCTCGTCCTCGCGGCGGATCAGGCGCGGGCCTTTCTCGACGATCGTCACGCGCGACCCGAAGCGCCGGTACATCTGGCCGAACTCGAGCCCGATGTAGCTGCCGCCGACGACGATCAGGTGTTCGGGCAGGAAGTCGACGTCCATCATCGTCGAGTTGGTCAGATAGGCGACCTGGTCGAGGCCCGGCATCGGCGGCACCAGCGCGCGGCCGCCGACGTTGATGAAGATCCGCTCGGCCTCCAGCAGCGCGTCACCGACCCGCACCGTGCGCGCGCTGTCGAAGCGCGCGTGACCCTGGAACACCGTCGCACGCTCGAGCCCGCGCACCCATTGTTCGACGCCGCGGCTGGAACGGCCGGAGATCTGGTCCATGCGCGCCTTCACCTGCTTCATGTCGACCGTGACCGGCCCGCCGATCGTCACGCCGTACTCGCCGGCGCGTCGCGCCAGATGAGCCGCATACGCGCTGGCAACCAGCGTCTTGGTCGGAATGCAGCCGGTGTTCACGCAGGTGCCGCCGAAGCGGCCCCGTTCGATGACGGCGACCGTCATGCCGGCGCCGGACAGCCGCGCGGCGAGCGCCGGGCCGGCTTGCCCGGTGCCGATGATGATCGCGTCGAAGCGTTGGGTCATGGCCATCTCCTTCGCTGCGGGCGCGTCGCGAGCAACGCGCGGCGCCACGCGGCGTGCCCGCCTGCCGGGCCGCGTTCACGGTGCGCCAACTGGCTATGGTAGACCTGTTGGCCGCCGATCACGGCCGCTTCGTGCGCGACTGGCATTCGCGTGCCGTCGCGGGCCGGCAGCTTTCGGTCCGTCTGGAAGCATGCCAGAATCGCCGTTCGGATCGTTCAGACATCACGCATTGGCTCCGGCGGAACGGGGCCGCTATCAGGAGGAGATTCCCATGACCGCTTCAGCTGCCGTGTTCGGCATCCTGGTCGCGCTGTGGCTCGGCGCGATGATTCCCGGGCCGAGCTTCGTGCTCGTCGCGCGCAATTCGATCGGCCTGTCGCGCCGCGACGGTCTCGCGACCGCACTCGGCATGGGCGCGGGCGGGATCTTCTTCGGCGGCATCGCGCTGGCCGGCCTCTATACGCTGCTGCAGGCGGTCGAGTGGCTGTACATCGGCCTGAAGGTCGCGGGCGGCGCGTACCTGATCTACATGGCGTCGAAGATCTGGCGCGGCGCGAGCCAACCGATCGCGGTCGACGACCCGCTGGCCGCGCCCGGCGGCAGCGCGCGCAAATCGTTCTGGACGGGCCTCACGACCCAGCTGAGCAACCCGAAGACGGCGATCTGGTACGGCAGCATCTTCGCCGCGCTGCTGCCGCAGCATCCGCCGCTCTGGTGCTATCTCGTGCTGCCGCCGCTCGTGTTCGCGGTCGAGTTCGGCTGGTACACGATCGTCGCGCTGTGCTTTTCCAGCCGCCGGCCGCGCGAGCTGTACCTGCGCGCGAAGAAGTGGGTCGACCGGATCGCGGCCGGCGCGATCACGGCGCTCGGCGTGCGGCTGATCTTGACCGCCCCGAAAGTCGGGATCTGACCCCGCCGGCTCCCTGACCGCCGTTCGCCGCGCGGGCGGCGGCCGTGGCCGTTGAAGCAGGCAGGCAGTCCGGCGACGCCCGCCGCACTGCCTTTTACGCCGTCCGCGCGGCGGCTGCCGCCTGCGTATCCGATATCCCCGACAGATCGTCAGCCGCACGCGATCGCGCTGCCGGCCTTGTGCGGCGGGCGTTCGCGCCGCCGCTGCCGGTTTCGCATCCCGCCCGCCGACCGCAAACTGACGGCCGACCGCTCGCCGACGTGTAAACTGCTGCCTTTTTTGACGGTAGCAGTCATGGTGCAAGCTTCCCCGCGCACGGCATTGAGCGGCCCGACGCTCGTTCGCCTGCTCGCGCGCATGGCGGACGCCGACGTGCCCGAATCCCGGCAAACGCTCGCGGACCGGCTGAGCCAGTGGCTCGGCTGGACGGACGCGATCACGCTGTCGTCGG
>NZ_JAAGPL010000197.1:0-269 GCF_017104785.1 Burkholderia sp. Ac-20353
GGAACTGGTGGAGAGCTCGGTGGTCGCCGGATCATTAAAAAAAAAAAAAAAATAAGAACTACAGATCAACGTGTCGACTACACACACGAAAGACTATTACACAGCATCTTATTGCGCATACACTTCTGGTAATATGCTCTCATGTTCATCGAGTCGACAACAATACGCCACACTTGATCAGTACATGATAGTATGCCTGATCACTCAGTCCCACAGACTAATCCCGAACACGTCAAGGTGAGCGACCATGACCTCTCTCATGACAGTAC
>NZ_JAAGPL010000198.1:0-15531 GCF_017104785.1 Burkholderia sp. Ac-20353
AGCCGGCCGTCGCGCGGCCTGCGTTCGCCGAATCCGGCGTCACGCTCACGCTCCCTTCTGAGCCCGCGCGAGCGCCGCTCGCCGCATTCACATGCGCGAGTGCGGACTCGGCCGTCTCGCCGCGTCCCGGAATCACGATCATCCCGTCGTCCGCGGCCTGCGCCGTGGCGGCGCCCGTCCACAGCGCGACGGTGAGCGCGAGCGGCACGGTGAGCCCAAGCGCGAACGCGCGCCGCGTGCGCTGCCGCCGCCCGTCGTCACCGCGAAATGCGCTGGGAGTCATCGCCATGTCCTCGATCCGTTGATCCGATTCGCATTCTAGGGAGGCGGCCCGCGGCGGAAACGACGAATAGAGGGGGGCTTTGCCGCGTTATTCGCCCGATTGCCGGTTGCGCCGGCCGCCTACCATGCTTGTCATGGAAAAAAGCCTCTTTGGCCGCCATGCGGCGAAAGAGCGGTGCAGCGCTGCCTACGGAGAGATGCACAGATGCTGGACAGACTCGATGCCGAATTCGCGTTCGGCCGCCAGGCGCTCGACGTGCGCGCCTATCGGCAGGAACTGCTGTCGTCGAACATCGCGAACGCGGATACGCCCGGCTACCAGGCGCGCGACGTCGATTTCGCGTCGACGCTCGCCCGCTCGCTGAAGCAGGTGGGCCCGGGCGGGCTCGCGCCGAGCAACGCAACGTCGCTCGCGCTGGCGCAGCCGGCCGGCGTGACGAGCGGGATGTCGATGGTGTCGACGGCGCCGGGCCACATGGCCGGCACCGCGAAGCTGACGCCGACGGGCGGCCCGACCGACGACTACGGCCGCGCGCAATACCGGATGCCGCTGCAGCCGGCGCTGGACGGCAACACGGTCGATCTCGACGTCGAGCGCGTGCAGTTCGCGAACAACGCGCTGCACTACGAGACCGGGATGACCGTGATGACCCAGCAGATCAAGGCGATGATCGCCGCGATCACGTCGAATTCGTGACCGCGCGCGGCCGCCCCGAACCGAAAGCCCGCATTAGAAAGCCGCATTAAGGAGCCTCCATGCCCTCGTTGATGAACATCTTCGGCGTCGCCGGCTCGGCGCTGTCCGCGCAGTCGCAGCGCCTGAACGTCACCGCGTCGAACCTCGCGAACGCCGACAGCGCGACCGGCCCCGACGGCAAGCCGTACAAGGCGAAGCAGGTCGTGTTCGCGACCGATCCGATCGGCGGCGCGCGCACGGCGTCCGGCCAGGGCGTCGGCGGCGTGCGCGTGCAGAAGGTGATCGACGATCCGTCGCCGATGAAGTCGACCTACGACCCGGCGAACCCGGCCGCCGACGCGAACGGCTACGTGCAGATGCCGAACGTCGACCCCGTGCAGGAGATGGTGAACATGATCTCGGCGTCGCGCTCGTACCAGGCCAACGTCGAGACGCTGAACACCGCGAAGCAGCTGATGCTGAAGACGCTGACGATCGGCTCGTGAGCTGCATTTTTACTGACCTGACCTGACAGAAGGCCCGACCGGATGACTTCCTCCGCCACGACGATCGGCACCAACGGCACGAATGTGTCGACGCTGCCGACCGACACGATGAAAACCGGCAATGCGTCGACCACCAGCACGTCGGCAAGCGACCTGCAGACGACGTTCCTGAAGCTGCTCGTCACGCAGCTGCAGAACCAGGATCCGACGAGCCCCGTCGACAGCTCGCAGATGACGACGCAGCTCGCGCAGATCAACACGGTGAGCGGCATCGCGCAGCTCAACACGTCGCTGACGTCGCTGTCGACGCAGCTCGCCGCGGGCCAGCAGACCCAGGCCGCGCTGCTGATCGGCTCGAACGTGCTCGCGCCGGGCAATGCGGTCACGGTGAAGAGCGGCGCGGCGACGCCGTTCGGCGTGTCGCTCGCGAGCTCGGTGTCGAACCTGACGATCACCGTGAAGAACGCGTCGGGCACCGTCGTGAACACGATCAACGCAGGCGCGCAGTCGGCCGGCACCGTGCCGTTCAACTGGACGCCGACCGACGCGGCCGGCAACGTGCTGCCGGACGGCAAGTACTCGATCAGCGCGAGCTATACCGACAGCACCGGCACGCCGCAGCCCGCCACGACGCTCGCGTCCGCGCAGGTGCAGAGCGTGATCAAGCAGGCGGACGGCACGGCGGGGCTGATGCTGTCGAACGGCGCGACGGTCGGCCTGTCGCAGGTCGCGTCGATCTACCCGAATGCGTCGTCGTCCGCGTCGACGTCGACCGGCACCACCACCAACTGATTCAGTTCCACACACGGAGACCGAGATGGGTTATCAACAGGGTTTGAGCGGTCTGGCGGGCGCGTCGACGGCGCTCGACGTGATCGGCAACAACATCGCGAACGCCAATACGGTCGGCTTCAAGTCGAGCACCGCGCAGTTCGCGGACATGTACGCGAACTCGATCGCGACGTCGGTGAACAACCAGGTCGGCATCGGCACGTCGCTGAACTCGGTGCAGCAGAACTTCAGCCAGGGCACGATCAACACGACGAACTCGTCGCTCGACGTCGCGATCAACGGTAACGGCTTCTACCAGATGTCGAACAACGGCGCGATCACGTACTCGCGCGACGGCACGTTCCAGCGCGACAAGAACGGCTACCTCGTCAATGCGCAGGGCATGAACCTGATGGGCTATGCGGCGAACGCGAAGGGCGTGATCAACAGCGCGCAGACCGTGCCGCTGCAGGCGCCGACGACCAACATCGCGCCGACGCCGACGACCTCGATCGCCGGCCAGTTCAACCTGAACTCGCAGGACACGGTGCCGGTCACGACGCCGTTCAACTACACCGACTCGACGAGCTACAACTACTCGACGTCGGTCCAGACCTACGATTCGCTCGGCGGCTCGCAGCAGGTCAACATGTACTTCGCGAAGACCGCGACCGGCACGTGGGAAGCGTATGCGGGCGTCGCGAACGCGGCGCCGTCCGATCTCGGCGCGGTCACGTTCAACGCGACGGGCGGCATCGCCAGCACGACGCTGCCGGGGGTGGCGACGCCGACCGCGGCGCTTGGCAAGTTCCAGTTCACGATCCCGACCACCGACGGCTCGACGACGCCGCAGAGCCTGACGCTCGACCTGACCGGCACCACGCAGTACGGCGGCAAGGACGGCGTGAACAACCTCGCGCAGGACGGCTACGCGAGCGGCACGCTGACGACGTTCTCGATCGGCAGCGACGGCAAGGTCACGGGCAACTACTCGAACGGCCAGACGGCGACCCTCGGCCAGATCGTGCTCGCGAACTTCAACAACCCGAACGGCCTCGTGTCCATCGGCGGCAACCAGTACATCGAGTCGGCCCAGTCGGGCGTGCCGCAGCTCTCCACGCCGGGCAGCACCAACCACGGCACGCTGGAGGGCAGCGCGCTCGAGAACTCGAACGTCGACCTGACGAGCCAGCTCGTGAACCTGATCACCGCGCAGCGCAACTACCAGGCGAACGCGCAGACGATCAAGACGCAGCAGACCGTCGACCAGACGCTGATCAACCTGTAACGCGCGAGTAACGGGCAGCCATGGACCGACTGATCTACACGGCGATGACGGGCGCGTCGCAGTCGCTCGACCAGCAGGCGATCGTCGCGAACAACCTCGCGAACGCGTCGACGACCGGGTTTCGCGCGCAGCTCGCGACCTTTCGCGCGGTGCCGATGAATTTCGGCGACGGCAGCACGATCGATCCGACGACGACGCGCACCTACGTGCTCGCGTCGACGCCGGGCGCGGATTTCGCGCCGGGGCCGATCACTCGCACCGGCAATCCGCTCGACGTCGCGGTGCAGGGGGCCGGCTGGCTGTCCGTGCAGCTGGCCGACGGCAGCGAGGCGTACACGCGCGCGGGCAACCTGCACGTCGACCAGAACGGCCAGCTCGTCACCGCGACCAACCTGCCGGTGGTCGGCAACGGCGGCCCGATCTCGGTGCCGCCGAACGCGCAGGTCACGATCGGCAAGGACGGCACGGTGTCCGCGCTGATGCCCGGCGACCCGCCGACTGCGGTCGCGATCGTCGACCAGATGAAGCTCGTCAATCCCGATCCGGCGACGATCACGCGCGGCAACGATGGCCTGTTCCGCACCGCGGACGGCAACCCGGCGGATGCCGACCCGAACGTCGTCGTCGCGCCGAATTCGATCGAAGGCAGCAACGTGAACCCCGTGAACGCGATGGTCGCGATGATCGACAACGCACGCGCATTCCAGCTTCAGACGAAGCTGATCCAGACGGCCGACCAGAACGAGCAGTCGGCGAACCAACTGCTCAACTTCAGCTGAGCGACCAAGCGCCAGCCTACGCAGGAGAACCTAACAAGTGAACCGTTCGCTCTACATCGCCGCCACCGGCATGAACGCGCAGCAGTCGCAGATGGACGTGATCTCGAACAACCTCGCGAACGTCAGCACCAATGGCTTCAAGGGCTCGCGCGCGGTGTTCGAGGATCTGCTGTACCAGACGATCCGCCAGCCCGGCGCGAACTCGACGCAGCAGACCGAGCTGCCGTCGGGCCTGCAGCTCGGCACCGGCGTGCAGCAGGTCGCGACCGAGCGCCTGTATACGCAGGGCAGCCTCACGCAGACCGGCAACTCGAAGGACGTCGCGATCAACGGCGCGGGCTTCTTCCAGGTGCTGATGCCGGACGGCACGAACGCGTACACGCGCGACGGCTCGTTCCAGTCCAACGCGCAGGGCCAGCTCGTCACGTCGAGCGGCTACCAGGTGATCCCCGCGATCACGATCCCGCAGAACGCGACGTCGCTGACGATCGGCAAGGACGGCGTCGTCACGATCACGCAGCCGGGCTCGACCAACGCGGTGCAGATCGGCGCGATCCAGGTCGCGACCTTCATCAACCCGGCCGGCCTCGAGGCGCGCGGCGAGAACCTGTTCTCGGAAACCACGTCGTCGGGCGCACCGAACGTGTCGCAGCCGGGCCTGAACGGCGCGGGCACGCTCAACCAGGGTTATGTCGAGGCATCGAACGTGAACGTCGTGCAGGAGCTCGTCAACATGATCCAGACGCAGCGCGCGTACGAGATCAACAGCAAGGCCGTGACGACGTCCGACCAGATGCTGCAGACTGTCACGCAGATGAAGAGCTAACCGGAAACACCCGTCGTCGCCATGAAGCAGGTTCGCCTCCCCTCGTTCGCCACCGTCCGCGCCGCGTGCGCGCTCGCGGTGGCGGCGCTCGCCGGCTGCGCGCAGATTCCGCACGAGCCGATCATCCAGCAGCCGATGACGGCCCAGCCGCCGATGCCGCAGTCGATGCAGGCGCCGGGCTCGATCTACAACCCGGGCTATGCGGGCCGGCCGCTGTTCGAGGACCAGCGGCCACGCAACGTCGGCGACATCTTGACGATCGTGATCGCGGAAAACATCAACGCGACGAAGTCGTCCGGCGCGAACACCAACCGCGCGGGCAACACGAGCTTCGACGTGCCGACCGCGGGCTTCCTCGGCGGGCTGTTCGCGAAGACGAACCTGTCGGCCGAAGGCGCGAACAAGTTCGCCGCGACCGGCGGCGCGAGCGCGGCGAACACGTTCAACGGCACGATCACGGTGACCGTGACCGGCGTGCAGCCGAACGGCAACCTCGTCGTCAGCGGACAGAAGCAGATGCTGATCAACCAGGGCAACGAGTTCGTCCGTTTCTCGGGCGTCGTGAACCCGAACACGATCTCCGGCGCGAACTCGGTCTATTCGACCCAGGTCGCCGACGCGAAGATCGAGTACTCGGCGAAGGGCTACATCAACGAAGCCGAGACGATGGGCTGGCTGCAGCGCTTCTTCCTCAACATCGCGCCGTGGTGAAGACGATGCGTACCCTGCTCGCGCGCGTGATGCGCTCCCTCGTCCGATCGGCTTCCCGATCGACTTCCCGCGCGGCCGCCGGCGCGCTCGCGGCCGCCTGCGTGCTCGCGCTCGGGCCCGGTGCCGCGCATGCGGAACGCCTGAAGGACCTCGCGCAGATCCAGGGCGTGCGCGACAACCCGCTGATCGGCTATGGCCTCGTCGTCGGCCTCGACGGCACCGGCGACCAGACGATGCAGACGCCGTTCACGACGCAGACGCTCGCGAACATGCTCGCGAACCTCGGCATCTCGATCAACAACGGCTCGGCCAACGGCGGCAGCTCGTCGATGTCGAACATGCAGCTGAAGAACGTCGCGGCCGTGATGGTCACCGCGACGCTGCCGCCGTTCGCGCGGCCCGGCGAGGCGCTCGACGTGACCGTGTCGTCGCTCGGCAACGCGAAGAGCCTGCGCGGCGGCACGCTGCTGCTCACGCCGCTGAAGGGCGCGGACGGGCAGGTGTATGCGCTCGCGCAGGGCAACATGGCGGTCGGCGGCGCGGGCGCGAGCGCGAACGGCAGCCGCGTGCAGGTGAACCAGCTCGCGGCGGGCCGCATCACGGGCGGCGCGATCGTCGAGCGTTCGGTGCCGAACGCGGTCGCGCAGATGAACGGGACGCTGCAGCTGCAACTGAACGACATGGACTACGGCACCGCGCAGCGGATCGTGTCCGCGGTGAACGCGAGCTTCGGACCCGGCACCGCGACCGCGCTCGATGGCCGCACGATCCAGCTCGCAGCACCTGCCGATTCGGCGCAGCAGGTCGCGTTCATGGCGCGCCTGCAGAACCTCGACGTGAGCCCCGACAAGGCCGCCGCGAAGGTGATCCTGAACGCGCGCACGGGCTCGATCGTGATGAACCAGATGGTCACGCTGCAAAGCTGCGCGGTGGCGCACGGCAACCTGTCGGTCGTCGTCAACACGCAGCCGGTCGTGTCGCAGCCGGGGCCGTTCTCGAACGGGCAGACGGTCGTCGCGCAGCAGTCGCAGATCCAGCTGAAGCAGGACAACGGCTCGCTGAAGATGGTGACGGCCGGCGCGAACCTCGCCGACGTCGTGAAGGCGCTGAACACGCTCGGCGCGACGCCCGCGGACCTGATGTCGATCCTGCAGGCGATGAAGGCGGCCGGTGCGCTGCGCGCCGATCTGGAGATCATCTAAATGGCAGCGAATCTTCCGGACGCGAACGATCTCACGCAGCGCTTCGCGCTCGACGTGCAGGGGTTCGATGCGCTGCGCGCGCAGGCGAAGCAGTCGCCGCAGGCGGGCGCGAAGCTCGTCGCGGGGCAGTTCGACGCGATGTTCACGCAGATGATGCTGAAGAGCATGCGCGACGCGACCCCCGAAGGCGGGCTGTTCGACTCGCATACGTCGAAGATGTACACGTCGATGCTCGACCAGCAGCTCGCGCAGCAGATGTCGTCGAAGGGGATCGGCGTCGCCGACGCGCTGATGAAGCAGCTGATGCGCAACGCGCACCTCGGCGCAGGCGCCGAATCGGCGACCGACCTCGGCGCAGACGCCGGCGCCGGTGCCGGCGGTTTCGGCGCAGCCGGCAGCGAAGGCGGGATGGTCGCGATGAACGCGATGGCGAAGGCCTACGCGAACGCGGCCGCGAACAACGGCGCGCTCGCGAACGGGCGCGGCTACTCGTCGGGCAGCGCGCTGACGCCAGCGGTGAAGGGCGCGAGCGGCGTGGCCGACGCCGACGCGTTCGTCGACCGCCTCGCGGCCCCCGCGCAGGCGGCGAGCGCGACGACCGGCATCCCGGCACGCTTCATCGTCGGCCAGGCGGCGCTCGAATCGGGCTGGGGCAAGCGCGAGATCCGCGCAGCCGACGGCTCGACCAGCTACAACGTGTTCGGCATCAAGGCCGGCAAGGGCTGGAACGGCCGCACGGTGTCGGCGCTGACGACCGAATACGTGAACGGCACGCCGCGCCGCGTCGTCGCGAAGTTCCGCGCGTACGACTCGTACGAGCATGCGATGACCGACTACGCGAACCTGCTGAAGAACAATCCGCGCTATGCGGGCGTGCTGAGCGCGAGCCGCAGCGTCGAGGGCTTCGCGCAAGGGATGCAGAAGGCCGGCTACGCGACCGACCCGAACTACGCGAAGAAACTGATCTCGATCATGCAGCAGATCGGCTGAGCGCCGGTCAGACCGCGCGTCAGAGTGTCCGTCAGAACGTCCGTCAGAACGTCAATCCGGCTAGATCTTGTCCGGCCGCGCCAGGCTTTGCCGCGCGCGGTTTGAACGTTTGCGCGAAAAAATTCGGGAAATCGATCTAAACTTTCGGACAGTACTGCCGCTAAGTGTGAGAGACCTGCGACCGGGCTGCTGTTATGGCCCGGTTTTAATGCGCACCGGTTCCCGTGCGCCCATGACAAGAAAGACCGGCAACCCATGAATATCGAACAGTCGACGGACCTGAGTTCCGATGCGGGACATTCCGGGCCGGACTATGCCCGCCGCAATCCGCTGGAAATCGGCGTGCAGCTGCGCAACCTCGTGAACCGCGGCGATTTCCTCACCGTCCAGTACCCGGGCGGCCAGCTCGTCACGCGGCTGCTCGAGGTCGACGTCGGCGCGCGCGCGTTCGTGTTCGACTGGGGCGCGCTCGCCGAGCAGAACAGCGCGATCCTGGGCGCGTCGCACTGCACGTTCGCGGCCGCGCCGGACGGCGTGCGCGTGGAGTTCGTGACCAGCACGCCGCGCGAGACGCGCTACGAAGGGCTGCCTGCGTTCGAGGCCAATTTCCCCGACCTGCTGTACTGCATCCAGCGCCGCGAATACTTCCGCGTTGACGCGCCGGTCATCGATCCGTACCTGTGCCGCGGCAAGCTGCCGGACGGCGAGAGCTTCCTGTTCGAGGTGCACAACCTGTCGCTCGGCGGCGTCGGGCTGCGCACGGCCGACGAGCGCGTCGAGGCGCTCGAGGTCGGCACGGTGCTGCCCGAGGTCGAGCTTCAGTTGAACGGCCACGGCAAGCTGTTGCTCGACCTGAAGCTCGTGTCGCAGCGCTCGACCGAGGTGCCGAACGGCACGCGCCGCTTCCAGCTCGGCTTTCGCTTCATGTCGCTGCCGGGCAGCGCGGAGAACACGCTGCAGCGCCTGATCACGCAGCTCGAGATGAAGCGCCGCCAGCTCGCGCGCGCGTGACACCCGCGCGCCGGTCCGCCGTGCGCGCCTGACCGGCGCGCGCAGCCGCGTCCGTGTGCATTTTCCCCTCAATTTTTTCGATCCGCGGCCGTTATACCGGGAGTCACGCAACCCGGCGGCCGCAGTGCGGCCGGCTCTTCAGGATCGCGCATGTCCAACACTCTGATGAACCTCGGGGTCAGCGGCTTGAACGCCGCGCTCTGGGGCCTCACGACGACCAGCCAGAACATCAGCAATTCGGCGACGCCCGGCTATTCGGTCGAGCGGCCCGTCTACGCGGAGGCGAGCGGCCAGTACACGGGCAGCGGCTACATGCCGCAGGGCGTCAACACGGTCACCGTGCAGCGCCAGTACAGCCAGTACCTGAGCAACCAGCTCAACAGTGCGCAGACGCAGGGCGGCGCGCTGTCGACGTGGTATTCGATGGTCTCGCAGCTGAACAACTACGTCGGCAGCCCGACGGCCGGGATCTCGACCGCGATCACGAATTACTTCACGGGCCTGCAGAACGTCGCGAACAACGCGGCCGACCCGTCCGCGCGGCAGACCGCGATCAGCAACGCGCAGACGCTCGCCGACCAGATCACCGCGGCCGGCCAGCAGTACGACGCGCTGCGCCAGAGCGTGAACACGCAGCTCACGAGCACGGTGTCGCAGATCAACAGCTACACCACGCAGATCGCGCAGCTGAATCAGCAGATCGCGGCCGCCAGCAGCCAGGGCCAGCCGCCGAACCAGCTGATGGACCAGCGCGACCTCGCGGTGTCGAACCTGTCGGGCCTCGTCGGCGTGCAGGTCGTCAGCAACGACCAGGGCTACAGCGTGTTCCTCGCGGGCGGCCAGCCGCTCGTCGTCGCGGACAAGAGCTACCAGCTCGCGGCCGTCACGTCGCAGTCGGATCCGAGCGAGCTCACCGTCGTGTCGCAGGGGATCGCGGGCGCGACCCCGCAGGGTCCGAACCAGAACCTGCCGGACGCGTCGCTGTCGGGCGGCACGCTCGGCGGCCTGCTGTCGTTCCGCAGCCAGACGCTCGATCCGGGACAGGCGCAGCTCGGCGCGATCGCGACCAGCTTCGCCGCGCAGGTCAACGCGCAGAACGCGCTCGGCATCGACCTGTCGGGCAACGTCGGCAGCAACCTGTTCTCGGTCGGCGCGCCGGCCGTCTACGCGAACCAGGGCAACACGGGCAACGCGACGCTCGCCGTGTCGTTCGCGAATGCCGCACAGCCGACGACGAGCGACTACACGCTGTCCTATGACGGCACCAAGTACACGCTGACCGACCGCGCGAGCGGCGCGGTAGTCGGCACGGCGGGGGCGATGCCGGGCTCGATCGGCGGGCTGAACTTCTCGTTCTCGTCCGGCTCGATGCTGGCCGGCGACAAGTTCACGGTGGAGCCGACGCGCGGCGCGCTCGGCGGCTTCGCGCTCGCGACGTCGAACGGCTCGGCGATCGCGGCGGCGTCGCCGGTCGTGTCGTCGGTCGTGTCGACGAACGCGGGCACCGCGACGATCACGCAGGGCACGGTGAGCGCCGGCTACCAGCTGCCGGCCGGCAAGACCACGCTGACCTACAACGCGACGACGCAGACGCTGTCGGGCTTCCAGCCCGGCACGACGGTGACGATCGCGGGCACGCCGCCGACCTCGATCGCGATCACGAGCGCGGCGACGACGGTGCCGTACAGCGCGTCCACCGGCGCGACGCTGTCGATTGCGAGCACCGTGCAGCCGCCACCGGCGGGCAAGATGAACGGCATCACCGTGTCTCTGGCGGGCGCGCCGGCGGACGGCGACCAGTTCACGATCGGGCCGTACGCAGGCGGCACGAACGACGGCAGCAACGCGCTCTTGTTGTCGCAGCTCGTCACCGCGAAGACGCTCGGCAACGGCACGACGACGCTGACGGGTGCGTATGCGAGCTACGTGAACGGGATCGGCAACACGGCCAGCCAGCTGAAGTCGTCGAGCGCCGCGCAGACCGCGCTGGTCGGCCAGATCACGTCCGCGCAGCAGTCGGTGTCGGGCGTGAACCAGAACGAGGAAGCGGCGAACCTGATGCAGTACCAGCAGCTCTACCAGGCGAACGCGAAGGTGATCCAGACGGCATCGACGCTGTTCCAGACCGTGCTCGGCCTGTTCAACTGATTTAGAGATCGAGAGGATCCAGGCGATGCGGATTTCCAGCGCCCAGTTTTTCCAGATGAACGTCGCGCAGATGAGCGACCAGCAGGCGCAGCTGTCGCAGCTGTACCAGCAGATTTCGAGCGGCGTCAGCCTGCAGACCCCGGCGGACAACCCGCTCGGCGCGTCGCAGGCCGTGCAGCTGTCGATGTCGTCGGCGACGCTGTCGCAATATGCGTCGAACCAGAACGTCGCGCTGTCGTCGCTGCAGAAGGAGGACTCGGCGCTCACGAGCGTCAACAACCTGCTGAACAGCATTCACGGGGTCGTGATCCATGCGGGCGACGGGGCGCTGACCGACAGCGACCGCGCGGCGCTCGGCACGCAGCTGCAGGGCTACCGCGACCAGCTCGTGACGCTCGCGAACACGACCGACGGCACGGGCAACTACCTGTTCGCGGGCTTCCAGTCGACGACGCCGCCGTTCACGAACAAGCCGGGCGGCGGCGTGATCTACAGCGGCGACAGCGGTTCGCGCGAGGTGCAGATCGCCGATACGCGCACGGTGTCGCAGGGCGACACTGGCACGAGCGTGTTCCTGTCGGTGCCGATGCTCGGCAGCCAGCCGGTGCCCGCGGCGGGCGCGGCCAACACCGGGACCGGCACGATCGGCGCGGTGACGATCACGAACCCGGGTGCCGCGACCAACGCGCACCAGTTCTCGATCACGTTCGGCGGCACCGCGGCCGCGCCGACCTACACGGTCACCGACAACACGGTCGTGCCGCCGTCGACGACGGCCGCGCAGCCGTATTCGGACGGCTCGGCGATCGCCGTCGGCACCGGCATGACGGTACCGGTGTCCGGGTCGCCCGCGCCCGGCGACACGTTCTCGGTCACGCCCGCACCGCAGGCAGGCACCGACGTGTTCGCGGCGCTCGATTCGATGATCTCCGCGCTGAATACGCCGGTTGGCAGCAGCACGACCGCGGAGGCGGCGCTCGCGAACGCGATGACGACCGGGACGACGAAGCTGAACAACACGATGACGAACATCCTCACCGTGCAGGCGTCGGTCGGCGGCCGCGTGCAGGAAATCCAGGCGATGCAGGCGGTCAACCAGACCAATACGGTGCAGACGACCAGCGACCTGTCGAACGTGACGAGCACCAACATGGTCTCGGTGATCAGCACGTTCCTGCAGACGCAGAACGCGCTGACCGGCGCGCAGAAGGCCTACGTGCAGCTGCAGAACCTGTCGCTGTTCCAGTACATCAACCCGTGATGCAGCGGGCGCCGGACGCGATGTGAGCGCCCGCTCACATCGCGCGGCCCCGTCCTCTGCACGCGTCCCGCGCCGGCTCGCACTTGCCGGCGCCGGCTCCCCGCCGGTTCCCGCTTGCCAGCGCCATTCCCGCTCCTTAAACTTCGCGCCAGATTCCAGACCCGGCGCATCCGTCGCAGCCGGGCGACCGACACGACAGGAGCATGTCCCGATGTCCGATTCCTATTTCCCGCGCTGGCGGGTGCAACCGACCGGCGCAGCCGCGCGCGTCGTCGGCCTCGACGAACGCCTGTCGTGGCCGCAGATGATTGCGATGGGCGTGCAGCACGTGGTCGCGATGTTCGGCTCGACCGTGCTCGCGCCGCTGCTGATGGGTTTTGACCCGAACCTGTGCATCTTCATGTCCGGCGTCGGCACGCTGCTGTTCTTCGTGCTGGTCGGCGGCCGCGTGCCGAGCTACCTCGGCTCGAGCTTCGCGTTCATCGGCCTCGTGATCGCGGTGACGGGCTACAGCGGCAGCGGCCCGAACCCCAATATTCCGGTCGCGCTCGGCGGCATCGTCGCGTGCGGCGTCGTGTATGTCGCGCTCGGCGCGATCGTGTCGGCGGTCGGCACGCGCTGGATCGAGGCGCTGATGCCGCCCGTCGTTACGGGCGCGATCGTCGCGGTGATCGGGCTCAACCTCGCGCCGATCGCGGTCAAGGGCGTGTCCGCGTCGACCTTCGATTCGCTGATGGCGCTCGTCACCGTGCTGTCGGTCGGCGGCGTCGCGGTGTTCGCGCGCGGGATGATGCAGCGCTTGTTGATCCTCATCGGCCTCGTGATCGCGTACGCGATCTACGCGGTCGCGACCAACGGGATGGGCCTCGGCAAGCCGGTCGATTTCGCGATCGTCGCGCATGCCGCGTGGTTCGGCATCCCGAGCTTCCATGCGCCGGTGTTCGATCCGCACGCGATGCTGATGCTCGCGCCGATCGCGGTGATCCTCGTCGCGGAGAACCTCGGCCACATCAAGGCCGTCAGCGCGATGACGGGCCAGAACCTCGACCGCTACGTCGGCCGCGCGTTCATCGGCGACGGGCTCGCGACGATCGTGTCGGGCAGCGTCGGCGGCACGGGCGTGACCACCTATGCGGAGAACATCGGCGTGATGGCCGTCACGCGGATCTACTCGACGCTCGTGTTCGTCGTCGCCGCGCTGATCGCGATCGGGCTCGGCTTCTCGCCGAAGTTCGGCGCGGTGATCCAGACGATCCCGGGCCCGGTGCTCGGCGGCGTGTCGATCGTCGTGTTCGGGCTGATCGCGGTGACGGGCGCGCGGATCTGGGTCGTGAACAAGGTCGACTTCTCCGACAACCGCAACCTGATCGTCGCGGCCGTCACGCTGGTGCTCGGCGCGGGCGACTTTTCGCTGAAGTTCGGCGGCTTCGCGCTCGGCGGGATCGGCACCGCGACGTTCGGCGCGATCCTGCTGTACGCGATCCTGCGCAAGGAGAAGGAGCCGGGCCCGGTGGTGTGAGGCAGCATCACGCGACGGCGTTCGCCTGCGCTTCGAGCCACGCACAGAACTGCGCGACGAGCGGGTCGTCCGCGCGCTCGCGCGGCGTGATCCACCAGTAGCTGCGCGTCGCGATGTGCGGCCCTTCGAGCGGCATCACGAGCCGGCCGCTCGCGAGTTCGTCGTCGATCAGCGGCAGCGGGCCGAGCGCGACGCCGAGCCCGTCGACCGCCGCCTGCAGCGCAAGGTAGAAGTGGTCGAACGACTGCCGCTTGCGGGCCTTCATCGCGACGCCGGCCGCCGCGAACCAGTCGCGCCAGCCCTCCGGGCGCGTATCCGAATGCAGCAGCACGTGGCGCGCGAGATCGTCCGCGCGCGCGATCGGCGCGCGTTTCAGCAGCGCGGGGCTGCACACCGGGATCACGCTCTCGTCGAGAAAGCGGCCGCTCGCGCAGTTCGGCCAGTGGCCGGGGCCGCGGCGGATCGCGACGTCGAAGCCGTCGAGCATGTCGAGCGGCGCATTCGACGTCGACAGTTTCAGCTCCACGTTCGGCACGTCGCGCTGAAAACGCGACAGGCGCGGCAGCAGCCATTTCATCGCGAAAGTCGGCAGCGCGTTGATGCGCAGCACGCGCGCGGTGCCGGTCGCGCGCAGGCGTTCGGTGGCCAGCGCGATGCTGTCAAACGCGGCGCGCACCGTGTCCAGGTACTGGCGGCCTTCGTCGGTCAGCTTCACGCGCTTGCCGTGCCGGTGGAACACCGGCTTGCCGAGCCAGGCCTCGAACCCGGCGATCTGCCGGCTGATGGCACCGTGAGTCACATGCAGCTCGTCGCCGGCAGTGCTGAAGCTTTCGTGTCGTGCCGCGGCTTCAAAGGCCCGAAGCGCGGAAAAGGGCGGGAGATCGCGTGGCATGCTTGTGATTCTAGATCACAAGGGCACGCCGATAAAATCGTTTTGCGCGGGCGCCGCGCGGCGGTACGCTCGACCTGTCGTTTGTCGAGGACTCCCATGCAATCCGTTTCCATACCACCTGCCGGCCCCGCGAAGCACGTCGGGCTCGCCGAGCTGTTCGTCGGCTTTCTGACCCTTGGACTGATGTCGTTCGGCGGCGCGCTGCCGTTTGCGCGGCGTGCGATCGTCGATGAGCGCAAGTGGCTGTCCGCCGACGAATTCACCGATCTGCTCGGCCTGTGCCAGTTCCTGCCCGGCGGCAACGTGATCAACCTGTCGGTCGCGGTCGGCATGCGTTTTCGCGGCGTGCCGGGCGCGTTCGCCGGAATCCTCGGGCTGATCGCCGGGCCGACGCTCGTCGTTGTCGCGCTTGGCGTGCTGTACGCGAAAACCGAGAGCGATCCGCACGTGCGGCATCTGTTTGCCGGGTTGGCCGCCGCGGCGGCCGGGCTGCTCGCAGCGATGGCGGTGAAGGTCGCGAAGCCGCTGCGGCACGCGAGGGCGGCAGCCGGTATCGCGGCGCTCGCATTCGTCGCGATCGCCGTGCTGCGCATGCCGCTGCTGACGACGATGCTCGTGCTGACGCCGGCGAGCGTGTGGTTCGCCGCGCGCCGCCGCGCGGAGCCGGCG
>NZ_JAAGPL010000199.1:0-15550 GCF_017104785.1 Burkholderia sp. Ac-20353
CGCGCGCGACCGGCGACTCGCGCGGCCCCGCGATCCTCGCGCTGCAGGCGCTGCTCGCACGCGGCGCCGACCGCGTCGGCGGCCTCGCGGTGCTGAAGGACATGCTGAAGAACGACATGCGCCGCCCCGAGGCGCAGCTCGCGATCGCCCGGCAGCAGATCGCGGTCGACGACAAGGACGGCGCCGCGCAGTCGCTGAAGCAGGCGCTGCAGATCCGGCCCGACTACCTGCCGGCGGCGCTGATGCTGTCGCAGATGGGCCCGGCGGAGCGCGCGGCAGGCATCACGTCGTTCGAGAAATATGTTCAGCAGAATCCGAAGTCGCGCGATGCGCGGCTCGCCCTGTCGCAGCTGTATCTCGCCGACGAACGCCTCGACGATGCGCAGAAGCAGTTCGAGACGATGCGCAAGCTCGACGCGAAGGATCCGACGCCGTTGATGGCGCTCGCGCTGATCAAGATCCAGCAGAAGAAACTCGACGACGCGACGGGCTACCTGAAGCAGTACGTGCATCTCGGCGACAAGCAGCCCGATCTCGACGTCGGCCAGGGCTACATCTACCTCGCGCAGATCGCGATCGACCAGGGCAACGACGCGCAGGCGTCGCAATGGCTCGACAAGGTCGACCAGACGAGCCAGCACTACCTGCCCGCGCAGATCACGCGTGCGCAGCTGCTGCAGAAGCAGGGCAAGACCGACGAAGCGCGCAAGGTGCTCGACAACCTGTCGGTCACCGATCCGCGCGATGCGGCCGTGATCGCGCGCACCGACGCGTCGATCCTTTTCACCGCGAAGCGCTACAACGAAGCGGAATCGCGCCTGTCGCGCGCAGTCGACGATTTCCCGGAAGATCCGGACCTGCGCTACGACTATGCGATGGCGGCCGAGAAGACCGGCCACTACACGACGATGGAAAAGCAGCTGCGCGAGCTGATCCGCACGCAGCCCGACAACCCGCAGGCGTACAACGCGCTCGGCTATTCGCTTGCCGACCGCAACCAGCGCCTGCCGGAGGCCAGCAAGCTGATCGAGAAAGCGATCGCGCTCGCGCCGAACGACGCGTACATCATGGACAGCCTCGGCTGGGTGAAGTACCGGATGGGCGACACGGCCGGCGCGACGACGATCCTGCGGCGCGCATACGACCTGCAGCCGAACGCCGAAATCGGCGCGCATCTCGGCGAGGTGCTGTGGCGGACCGGCGCGCAGGACGAGGCGCGTTCCGCGTGGCGTGCGGCGCAGAAGCTCGAGCCGGACAACGACACGCTCGTGCAGACGCTCAAGCGCCTCCAGGTGAACGGTCTCTGATGCAGGTGTTCCGGATGTTTTACCTGTCCTCCCGTGCGGCGCGCGGTGCTACTGCAACCGCCGCGGCCGCTGCGGCGTTCGCGCTTGCCGGCTGCGCAAGCACGCCGCCGTCGGCGAGCGCGCCGTCCGCCGACGCGCTGCAGACCGCCGCGACGCACGCCTATCACGGCCGCTTCGCGGTGCAGTACAGCGACCGCCTCGGCAAGCCGCAGAACGTGTACGGCAACTTCGACTGGCAGGAGCACGGCGACGACGTGTCGCTCGAACTGCGCAGCCCGCTCGGCCAGACACTTGCCGTCGTCAGGTCGTCGCCGCGCGAGGCGTCGCTCGAACTGCCGAACCGTCAGCCGAAATTCGCGGCGGATGTCGGCGAGCTGATGCAGAACACGCTCGGCTTCGCGCTGCCGCTCGCGGGCCTGCGCTACTGGCTGCAGCCGACGCCCGCGCCCGCGACGCCCGCGCAGACGGTACGCGATCCCGACGACGGCACGCGCATCAAGCAGATCCGCCAGGATGGCTGGACGATCGACTACATCGCCTATGCGGATGCGCCGGCCACCGGCGTCAAACGCGTGAACCTCGTGCGCGCCACGCCGCCGCTCGACATCAAGCTCGTGCTCGACCAGTGAGCACGCGCACCCTGCCCGACCAGACACCAGCATGACCGACTCGACCCGCTCGCTGCGCAACTGCCTTGCGCCCGCGAAACTCAACCTGTTCCTGCACATCACCGGCCGCCGGCCGAACGGCTATCACGACCTGCAGAGCGTGTTCCAGCTGCTGAACTGGGGCGATACGCTGCACTTCACGCTGCGCGACGACGGCAAGGTCGCGCGCGCGACCGACGTGCCCGGCGTGCCCGAGGAAAGCGATCTCGTCGTGCGCGCGGCGAACCTGCTGAAAGCGCACACAGGTACGGCGGCCGGCGTCGACATCGAGATCGACAAGCGCCTGCCGATGGGCGCGGGCCTCGGCGGCGGCAGCTCCGATGCGGCGACGACGCTGCTCGCGCTGAACCGTCTGTGGGCGCTGAATCTGCCGCGCGCGGAACTGCAATCGCTCGCGGTAAAACTCGGCGCCGACGTGCCATTTTTTATTTTTGGAAAAAATGCGTTCGCAGAGGGTATCGGAGAAGAATTAGCTGAGGTAGAATTGCCGACTCGCTGGTTCCTGGTTGTGACGCCAAGCGTTCATGTCCCGACTGCTGAAATATTTTCAGATAAGTTGTTGACAAGAGATTCAAAGCCCGTCACAATTACAGACTTTCTTGCACGACAAAGCAGCGACGCAGGATGGCCAGATAGTTTCGGTCGGAATGATATGCAGCAAGTTGTGACAAGTAAGTACGCGGAAGTTGCGCAGGTGGTCAAATGGTTGTATGATGTGACCCCCGCGAGGATGACCGGCTCTGGAGCTAGCGTGTTTGCGGTGTTTCGCAGCAAACACGAGGCAGAAGCGGTGAAAGCCAAACTGCCCGCCGGTTGGAATGGCGAAGTTGCCGAGAGTCTGAACGAGCATCCGCTCTTCACTTTCGCGTCATGAAGTTTTGCTTTATCGGATGGCCTACAAGTCCGATGAAGTTTCAGTTGAGTGTAGGGGAGTCGCCAAGTTGGTCAAGGCACCGGATTTTGATTCCGGCATGCGAGGGTTCGAGTCCTTCCTCCCCTGCCAAAAATTTTCCCGCATTTTCCCGCCCAAGCCCGAAGCAGGTGCATGATGAGCAGCCACGCCCATGACGGCCTGATGGTCTTTACTGGTAACGCGAATCCCGCGCTTGCTCAGGAAGTCGTCAATATCCTTGGTATTCCCCTCGGCAAGGCAATGGTCAGCCGTTTCTCCGACGGCGAGATCCAGGTCGAGATCCAGGAAAACGTGCGCGGCAAGGACGTCTTCGTCCTGCAATCCACGTGCGCGCCGACCAACGACAACCTGATGGAACTGATGATCATGGTCGATGCGCTGAAGCGCGCATCCGCAGGCCGGATCACCGCAGCCATCCCCTACTTCGGCTATGCCCGCCAGGATCGACGCCCGCGTTCGGCGCGCGTCGCGATCTCGGCGAAGGTCATCGCGAACATGCTGGAAATCGCCGGCGTCGAGCGGATCATCACGATGGATCTGCACGCCGACCAGATTCAGGGCTTCTTCGACATCCCGGTCGACAACATCTACGCAACGCCGATCCTGCTGGGCGACCTGCGCAAGCAGAACTACTCGGATCTGCTCGTCGTGTCCCCGGACGTCGGCGGCGTGGTGCGCGCCCGTGCGCTCGCGAAGCAGCTCAACTGCGATCTCGCGATCATCGACAAGCGTCGCCCGAAGGCGAACGTCGCTGAAGTGATGAACATCATCGGTGAAGTCGAAGGCCGTACCTGCGTGATCATGGACGACATGGTCGACACCGCCGGCACGCTCTGCAAGGCAGCGCAAGTGCTGAAGGACCGCGGCGCGAAGCAGGTGTTCGCGTATGCGACGCACCCCGTGCTGTCGGGCGGCGCCGCCGAGCGCATCGCCGCATCGGCGCTCGACGAACTGGTCGTCACCGACACGATCCCGCTGTCCGCAGAATCGCTGTCGTGCTCGAAGATCCGTTCGCTGACGAGCGCGAGCCTGCTGGCCGAGACGTTCTCGCGGATCCGCCGCGGCGATTCGGTGATGTCGCTGTTCGCGGAATCCTGATCGGATACCGACAAGTCAAGCATGCGTAGAAAGCGAAGCGGCAACGCTTCGCTTTTTGCACAATCGGCCGGGACTTACGAAACCCCGGCCGTTTTATCGGGGGCCGCGCTGTCGACGGCCCCGTTTTACTGCCTGGTCGCGGGCAGCAAATGGAGAAACACATGAAAATCGTCGCTTTCGAGCGCCAACTGCAAGGTACGGGTGCGAGCCGCCGCCTGCGCAACGCCGGCAAGACCACGGGTATCGTCTACGGTGGTGAAGCAGCGCCGCAAATGATCGAACTCGATCACAACGCACTGTGGCACGCGCTGAAGAAGGAAGCCTTCCACTCGTCGATCCTCGACCTCGAAGTGGCCGGCCAGTCGCAGCAAGTCCTGCTGCGCGACGTGCAATACCACCCGTTCAAGCAACTCGTGCTGCACGTGGACTTCCAGCGCGTCGACGCGAAGAAGAAGCTGCACACGAAAGTGCCGGTTCACTTCGTGAACGCTGAAGTCAGCCCGGCCGTGAAGCTGTCGAGCGCGATCATCGCGCACGTCGTGACGGAAATCGAAGTCGAGTGCCTGCCGGTCGACCTGCCGGAATTCGTCGAACTCGACCTGTCGAAGATCGAAGCTGGCCAGTCGCTGCACGCGAAGGACGTCACGCTGCCGAAGGGCGTCGCGCTGACCTCGCACGTCGAAGCTGAAAACCCGGTCGTCGCGTCGGCAGCCCTGCCGGCTGGCGCCGTGGCGGCTGAAGGCGAAACGCCGGCTGCCTAAGGCTGCCTAAGCGCCATTTCGATCCGTTTTCCGAAACGGTCGACGCAACCCGCCGCGGCTTGCCCGGCGGGTTTTTCTTTTTTTGCGCCCAGGCGGCCCGGTGCCGCCTTCGAAACGTCATGATCAAACTGATCGTCGGCCTCGGCAATCCCGGGGCGGAATACACCGCGACGCGCCACAACGCCGGCTTCTGGCTGGTCGACCAGCTGGCCCGCGAAGCGGGCGCCACGCTGCGCGACGAGCGCCGCTTCCACGGCTTTTACGCGAAGGCGCGCCTGCACGGCGAGGAAGTCCACCTGCTCGAGCCGCAGACGTACATGAACCGCTCAGGCCAGTCGGTCGTCGCGCTCGCGCAATTCTTCAAGATCCTGCCGGACCAGATCCTCGTCGCGCACGACGAACTCGACCTGCCGCCCGGCACCGTCAAGCTGAAGCGCGGCGGCGGCAGCGGCGGCCACAACGGGCTCAAGGACATCTCCGCGCACCTGTCGACGCAGCAGTACTGGCGGTTGCGGATCGGCATCGGCCATCCGCGCGACCTGATCCCCGAGAGCGCGCGCGCCGGCGCGAAGCCGGACGTCGCGAATTTCGTGCTGAAGCCGCCGCGCCGCGAAGAGCAGGACGTGATCGACGCGTCGATCGAACGTGCGCTCGCCGTGATGCCGATGGTCGTCAAGGGCGAGCTCGACCGCGCGACGATGCTGCTGCATCGCAACGACTGACCGCACCGCTTGGCCGCACCGCTTTGCCGCGCATGAGGTAATCTTGTCGTTTTACTTCGTGAGGAGCCTAGCGGTGAGCCGTTACTGGAGCGACGTCGTTCAGCAACTCGTGCCCTACGTGCCGGGCGAACAGCCCGCGCTCGCGCACCCGGTCAAGCTGAACACCAACGAGAATCCCTATCCGCCGTCGCCACGCGTCGTCGCGGCGATCGCGCACGAACTCGGCGACGCCGGCGACACGCTGCGCCGCTATCCCGATCCGCTCGCGCGCAAGCTGCGCGAGACGGTCGCCGCCCATCACCGCATCGCGCCCGAACAGGTGTTCGCCGGCAACGGCTCCGACGAGGTGCTCGCGCATACGTTCCACGCGCTGCTCAAGCACGACCGGCCGCTGCGCTTCCCCGACATCACGTACAGCTTCTACCCGACCTACGCGCGCCTGTACGGCGTGCACTACGACGCGCTGCCGCTCGCCGACGACTTCTCGATCCGCGTCGACGACTACCTCGACGATGCGGGCGGCGTGCTGTTCCCGAACCCGAACGCGCCGACCGGGCGCGCGCTGCCGCTCGCGGACGTCGAGCGGATCGCGGCCGCGAATCCGTCGTCGCCGGTCGTGATCGACGAGGCCTACGTGGACTTCGGCGCACAGTCGGCGATCTCGCTGATCGACCGCTACCCGAACCTGCTTGTCGTCCATACGACGTCGAAGGCGCGCTCGCTCGCCGGGATGCGGGTCGGTTTCGCGTTCGGCGACGCCGCGCTGATCGAAGCACTCAACCGCGTGAAGGACAGCTTCAACTCGTACCCGCTCGACCGGCTCGCGCAGGTCGCCGCGCAAGCGGCGTATGAAGACGACGCCTACTTCGACGCGACCTGCCAGCGCGTGATCGACAGCCGCACGCGGCTCACGCAGGCGCTCGAGGAATCGGGATTCGACGTCGTGCCGTCGGCCGCGAACTTCGTGTTCGCGCGCCACCCGGCATACGATGCGGCCACGCTCGCAGCGCGGCTGAAGGAACGGGAGATTTTCGTGCGGCACTTCAAGCTGCCGCGGATCGACCAGCATCTGCGTATCACCGTCGGCACCGACGCCGAATGCGACACGTTCGTCGCGGCGCTGCGCGACCTGCTGGGCTGAGAAAGCCGGAAACGGTGCGGGCGGCGCTTGCCGCCCGGCCGCTATCACATCACGACGCGTCGTCGTCCTTCGCGGCGATCAACGCGTGGTACTTCTCCATCAACTGCTCGTGCGTTTCCACGTGCTGCGGATCGCGCGGGATGCATTCGACCGGACACACCTGCTGGCACTGCGGCTCGTCGAAATGGCCGACGCACTCGGTGCACTTGCGGGGATCGATCACATAGATTTCCGGGCCCATCGAAATTGCGCCGTTCGGGCACTCGGGCTCGCACACGTCACAATTGATGCACTCGTCGGTAATCGTCAAAGCCATACTTCCACCAGCTTTCCTAGAAAAAACAATACATTATAGCTTTTCAGCCTTCCACACGGTCGTGCAAAATTCCCTGAAATCCATGCTTTTGAGTTGCGGCTGAGTTGCACAGGTGTTGCAGATTTTGCAGCGCGCAAAGTTCAGATAGCATGCCTAGCCATGAGCTGCAAGACGTTTCAGCACAATTGCGACGTATGCGAGCCTGAGTGCCCGAACGGTGCGATTTCGATGGGCTCGGAAATCAGCTTGATCGCCCCGATCGCCAATGACTCGAAATTGAAATGATCCAGCCCTAACATGAGTCCGGCAACATGCAGCGTACGTCGCTTCATCTCAAATTGTCGGTTATGTCGACACGTCGAGGGGGCTCGGCGCTACAAAATGAGAAACCTGTCCCCCTTTAATTGTCGCGCTAACGCTGCGGTCCAAAACAACAATATCTCACCGTGGCCGTGCGACGACGTCCTGTACGTTAAACTAGCGCGTCAGCTGTAATCTGCCCCCTGTCTCGTCGTCCCGACTCCCGCCCATGAACGATCAGACCCACTCCGACCGGACTGAGCCTCTCGCGCAATATTCCGTCTTTCCGATCCGGCGAGAGGAGGGCGTGAAGTTCTCTGGCACCGTTACCGACGGGAAATACCAGCACGTCAAGTTCAAGCACGTGTCGGCCGCAAAAGTCCACTTTAAAAACTGCGACTTTTCCTTTTGCGAATTCGAGGATGCGTATTTCCGCGACGCTACTTTCGAGGAGTGCGATTTCAGGGCGATTAAATGTAGCCGGTCGAACTTTCGCGGCGTCGTGTTTTCCCAGTGCAAGTTCGACTATGCGCAGTTTTTCGAGACTCACTTGGAAGCGAAGGAGCTTATCGCGAGCGCGCCCGCCCGTCCGAACTTGCGAAGGGACTTTATGACTGCAGCTCGCGTAAATGCCGAGAGTCTTGGCGACGTCCGCGCAACGCGGCTGATCGTTCGCGAGGAATTGAGGGCAGAGCGGCAGTTCCATCTGGAAGCGGCGATCGGCAAAACCCAATGGTACGTTGACAAATACACGCCGTGGGAACGGGTAGGCCACCTTCTGCGGTCTCTCTGGTTGACCTGCGACTGGTGGTTCTGGGGCCACGGCGAACATCCATGGCGCTTTATTCGCTCAATGCTTGTCACCGTAGTTGCGCTCGGGTTGCTTGTTTTCATCCTTGGTTCGGGTGTCGACTTGGCTCAGTCGCTGGGTCAAAATCTGCATCTCGCGTGGCGCGGAATTCTCGTGGCGACTTATATCTTTCTCGACGCCCCGGTGAGATTCGACGAAAAAATCCCAGATGGGCTCGCTGTAGCGATCGCGACATTTCGCTATGTCTCATTGGGTCTTTTCACTAACATGATTTTTCGCTTTCTGTCGCATCGATGAGCTTACAGACAGCCTATGTGCGAGAAATTCGCCTCTTTGGTTCTCACGCTCGTGGCGATGACGGAGCTGCGAGTGACCTAGATGTTCTATACGTCGTCGATACTTCGCGAGCAGGCGATCAATCGCAGGCGGACACTCGGATTTCCGACCTGCTCCGGGCGAACAAAAGTGATATTTCGCTCTACAGCGAGCGGCGGCTCCGCGAAATGTTTGAGACCGGTCATCTTTTCGCTTGGCACTTGTACCTCGAATCCAAGCCTGTGTGGTCTGACGCCGCTGGAAGTTTCGTCGAATCGCTCGGCAGGCCTGCACGTTATGTCGGCACAAGAAAAGACATAATGGAACTGCTGGAAATCGCGACCGAGGCTGCGGCTTCGCTGCGAGACCCAGAGTCGACCGTCATCTACGAGAGTGGCATCTTGTATGTCTGCTGCCGGAACGTCGCCTTGATCGCATCGACGCGGGTAAGTAACGCACCGATTTTCGGTCCGCAGTCTCCCATGCAGGTCGCCATCCCTAGCATTCCGTTCCCGCTGAGCGACGACGAATATGTGCTAATGATCGCCGCTCGCCATTCGGTCACCCGCGGTGCTCCAGCCCCTGACCTTGATCGAAGACGTGCCAATGACCTCGGGGAACGGGCGCTACGCTGGATTCGGTCTGTTGCAGCATGGACATTGGACGAACGCAATGAAACTGTCCTTTAAAGAAAAGGTGCGATTCGAACGCAGCGTTTTGCGCGAAGTCAATCGCGCACGCGCATGGCCTGCACCGTTACTTGGTCTCTCAGAATCAGCAATAGCCCTCTGGGTGTCCAAAGTCGGACTGACAAGAGACGACTCGCTCCCGATGTGCTTGCACGAGATATCGATCCGGTGTCGCATTGAATCCGACAAGAGCCGTGAGGTCTTTGAGGACGACTACCTGCGGGACGCCATGACGCTTGAGAGAGCCAGAGGTGCGCTTCAAAAAATTATCGACGAACTTCGCGTGCCGGCGATCGAGCGCGGCGATAACTTCGGCCGTCCTTTAGAACCAACGCGGTCATACAGCCACCGGTGACGCACGTTGCCTTATGTTGCGTCACAAGACGTGCCATAACACATGTAGTATTTGGGGATCATGTCCATGTGAGGGGATGCGATGGGAAAGCAGCCGCCAAAGGTCGATCAGAACGGAAAGATGAAAGTTCGGATCATCGAGTTCGAACTGGAAGGCAGCGACATGTCGCTGCAGGAAAGCCTCAAGAGCATCACCGCAGCTCTTTCCCGAGCGCCAGTTGTGGCCGCTCCACGACCGCAGCAACGCCTCGGCACGACAAGAAGCGTTGCCGAGGTCGTAATGGATGACTCTGGTGAGCCGTCGGACGACCTTGACCAGGTCGATGAGATAGAACAGGAAGAAGAGCCCACAATCTCAGTTCCTCCCGCACCCAAAAAGCAGAGAAAGCCGCCGAAGATGGCAGCGCCGAGCCTTGTGGACATCAGATTTGATGACGAGAAGCCTACCTTCGCAGAATTCGTCGAGCAAAAGGAGCCGAAGAACGATATGCAGAAGTACCTCTGCGCAGCGTTCTGGCTAAAGACTCACAAGAAAGTCAGCGAGGTCAGCATCGACCATATGTACACCGCATATAAGGTAATGGGGTGGGCGCTGCCGACTAACCCCGTCCAGCCGATGAGAGAGCTTGCGGCGACTCGTGACAAGCGATTCAGCAAAGGTGCTGAGAAAGGTCACTACGCCATAAACCACGTCGGCGAGGGTTTCGTAACAACAAAGATGGGCAACGGTCAGTGAGCGATCTTCTGGAGTTCGTGAGTCGAATTAACGGCTTTCGCGTGAAGAGCTTCACAGATAAGGTTGAAATCTTTGGGTGGTATTTGCACGAGAACGGTGGCAAGCCTAAATTCGGCCCCACCGATCTATTGAGGTGCTTCGAGGCGGTCCACGAGTCGAAGCCAAGCAACATCCACTCCATCGTGCATCGGCTGTCAACGGAGCGACCTGCTCGAATGCTGAAGGATGGGCAGGGTTACCGACTGTCTGCGGCGGTACGCGAACAAGTTGGCAGGCTTGTCGGTCGCAAAACCAACACCGCGGTGAATTCGTTACTGACTGGTCTGCTATCGTCCGTTACGAATAAAGATCAACAGACCTTCCTCGACGAAACGATTGCCTGCTACAACGGTAATGCCCATCGCGCAGCAATCGTGATGGGCTGGAATTTGGCTTACTCACACTTGTGCGACCGGATCTTCGACGCTCACTTGACGGCCTTCAACGCAAATAGAACGAAGGTCCATCCGAAACTACCGGAGATCATCAAGCGCACCGACTTCCAGGAATATGGTGAGCGACAAGTGATCGACGTCTGTCGGACCGCCTCCATCGTCGACAAGTCCATATACAAGATACTTCAAGAACGACTTGACCGGAGAAACACAGCCGCGCATCCGTCTGCAGTGGTCTTCACTTCAGCGCAAGCCGAGGACTTAATCACTGATCTCGTAAACAACGTTTTGTTGAACTCAAGACTATGAACTGGTGGCTCACAGTCCCCTCTTGGATCGTGGCGCTTTACTTCGGCATCGGCTTTGTTGCGAAGGCCGGCTTTCCGCCAAAGGGAGATATTCTTATCGGTGATGCGCTTTCCGTCGGCCTCACCCTTTTCTTTATTTTTCTGCCCTTCTTTAGCAAGATCAAGATCGGCTCGCTAATCGAGTTAGAGCGAGAAATCAAGGAGGCGAAAGAGGAAACCACTGCCGTGAAGGAAGAGCTTCGCGAGTTTAAGAACGAAGTTCGCAATACTGTTTCGGTTATCAGCACGAACGCGATTAGCCAGCACATCAACGTGCACCTGCCAGGCGCTGATGAACTCAGGCGACAGCAGGAGAAGGTTGAGGAAAATCTGAAGGACCCCGGCAGACAGCGAGCCGATGATGTGGAGGCGGAACTGCAGTCGGACGATGTCACGTATGCGCTCGCCAAGGTCCGAATCGATATTGAACGCCTTCTTCGCACCATCCTTGGTCGTCGGCTTGATTCATCGGATGGCGGCATCTCTTCGCTGGAACAACGTAGGTTTCAATCTATCGACAAGATGTTCGATATGCTGGTTAGAGAGGAAACCACCCTGGCCTACTTGCGATCACCGTTGCGGAACGTCCTTGCAGTCTGCAATGCTGCGATGCACGCGCAAACAGTCAATCCTGAACAGGCAAGCGAGGCCCTCAAACTGGGAGCGCAGATCATCGCAGCGCTCAAGGACTATTTCGGCGGTAAGGACTTTGCATAAGCGTAAAGGCATTTTGATCACACCAAAGACTTGAGCGTGCCGAATCAAGGCGATATAGCTATCGGAGCGGCTCAAACCCGCTGGCGTTCGATCTCTCAACTATTCCCCCGTGATTCGTTGTGTATGCGGTACACAGTCGAATCCCGAGACTCTCCCCCTATTCTCAACCGAGCTTTTTAGAAAGTTCGTTCGCTGAAACATGTTAGTATCGCTTCTACATTTTCAGGATGCGGTTGACATGTTCGAAGCAGAGTAACAGACCGCTGGATGCCATAAAGGCTACGAATTACGGCCTTTCATTCCTTACGCGAGTGAGGCTATGACCTTCTGCGTTGCTTGATATACCGCGCCAGCCCCTCTACCGAGAGCATGGGATTGCTACGGTGAATGATCCGATGGCAGTTCGAGCACATAATGGCGAGATCATCTAATATCGTCTCGACAAGCCCCTCGGCTTTGTGAAGTGGTACACGGTGATGTACCTCGCAGAAGCGCGAGCCGAGTGGTCCATAGAATTCCTTGAAATCGAAGCCACACGCCTCGCAGCACAACCGCCCAGTCGCTTGTATTACCTCGCGCTTCTTCTTCTCCACTATGTGACGCCTACGCTCACGTCGCAGATGCGTAACTAATCGCTTATCCCCCTCCAGCGCACTTTGCTGATCGTCAACGTCAGTGAGTGGAAGGGAGCGGTCGTTGATGTACGCGGCTACCATCTCGACCGTTCCCCTGCTTTCCGGTTTATCTGCGTACCAGATTGGGCTCTGCCCGATCCCGCCTTTACCGCGCGGGATCATCAGGTCGTAACGGTCGTCAATAGGCAGCAGCACTGCATCTTCCGCATCGGCAACGATACGATAGACGCCGATGTTGTTTGTTTCGTGCTTCTTAGAGCGGGGACTAAACAGCTGCTGATTGCGATACACGGTTGCGTTCGTATACCAGCCAACTACCGCAGTCCCCCCCTCGTCCGGTCCGGCAGTCCATACAACCGTGACGCCTTCGATCGACTCGGCCGCCTTGCTTGCGCCAAGCCTTTCGATTCTAATCTGCCCTCCATCCCTCACTTGGACGTAGCCGAAAACCTTCCCTTGAAAATGGGTGAAGTTGCAGGTTTCATGACCAACGTTGTCGTCGTTGTATGCTCCCCCTCGCCTTGGCTCATCTCCTAGCATCCCGTCATAGTGTTCCGCCCAACCTATATTGCAAAATAGCATCGGCATAGTTTGTCCCCGTGTTATCAACCGATCTTTCGTGCAAGTTCTTCCGGCGTAGTGTGATAGTAGCGCTTTAGCATCCGCTCGTTGCTATGTCCGGTCACGGCACTTAGCTCATTGACGTTAGGCAATTTCTGCTCAAGCCGGGTCGTTGCCATATGGCGCAGATTGTGGACGTGAAAATCTTCAATGTCGGTACGTCTGCAAGCTCTCGGCCATGCGCAAAGCACAACGTTCTGACTGATTGGGATAACGCGGTCATCAATGCGATCTAGATTCTTCAGAGTCGCAATCGCTGCGCTACTCAGCGGTACGTGTCGGTCCTTGCCGTTCTTTGTCATTGCCAATATGCGACGCGTTGTACAAGGTCAACATGCTTCCACAGTGGAGACAGCAATTCACCCTGACGCGTCGCAGTTTCGAGTGCGAGTTTGACCAGCGGCACAAGCCATTTGCTGCGCAATTCGTGCCGCTCTGCGCTCAGTTCATGCAACAAGCGATCGACTTCGACAGGCTTCAATATGCGGCTTCTGCCCGGCAGAAGTCTCAACTTTTTCACCAGCTTCGTCGGATTGGTTACGCTGAGCCCCCATTCTCGTTGCGCACGCGTGATAATCGCACTGATGGTCGCGAGTTCACGACAGACGCTTGAATTGGATGCCACCTTGAGACGTTGGTCCCGATAATCGGCAAGCACGCTGGTCGTGAGGTTACGCATGCTGTACTCGGCGATATTGTGCCGCGTTACTTTACCGATTAGATATTCCTCACTACTACGACTGCCTTTTGTCTGGCTAACCGACTCTTTGTAGCGCTCCAGCAACTTGCCGAGCGTTATGTCGGTTGTGCCTGCTGGTTCGACCCACGTTCCGTCATCCATTGCGGTTTCGACGTAACGAGCCCAAATCTGAGCCTCTACCTTAGTTGAAAACGATTTGTATTGCGCCGGGAAATCCTTATGAACTACTTTCACCTGCCAACGGCCATTGCGTTGACTGAATGTGGCTATGTTTTTGTCTCTGAATTACAATTGAGTTGCAAAAACATGATTTCGGGCAATTGGAAATGCTGGAAAGCCTAATGGGACGGTGACGCGAAAAATTAACTAGAACAGCAAATTGATGCACTCGTCGGTAATCGTCAAAGCCATACTGATCTCACTTCATCAGGCCAGCGGCCGGTTTCGCGGAGAAACCGGCCGGCGCCGCATCACGCGGCCGGGCCCTGGCCCATCGAGGCCACTTTTTCCGTCAGCCACTTCTCGACCGACGGGAACACGAACTTGCTGACATCTCCGCCCAACTGGGCGATTTCGCGCACGATCGTTCCGGAAATGAACTGGTACTGGTCGGACGGCGTCATGAACATCGTCTCGACGTCCGGCAGCAGATAGCGGTTCATCCCCGCCATCTGGAACTCGTATTCGAAATCGGACACTGCGCGCAGGCCGCGCACGATCACCCGAGCATTGTTGGTGCGAACGAAATCCTTCAGGAGGCCGGTGAAGCCCATCACCTTCACGTTCGGGTAATGGCCGAGCACCTCGTTCGCAATCTCCAGCCGCTCCTCCAGCGAGAAGAACGGCTTTTTCGCGCGGCTGTCGGCAACGCCAACGACCAGCGTATCAAAAATGCTCGACGCCCGCCGCACGAGATCCTCGTGCCCGCGCGTCAGCGGATCGAACGTACCCGGATACACGGCGACTACCATGTCGCTCCTCCTGTCATCACGTCTCGTTTGGAACGCGCATTATTCATCATTTTCGCGTCGCAGCAAATGATAGTGCACCGCGCCTGCCTTGCCATGCTTTGCAATCTGCCAGCCGGCAAGCGCATCGTGCGCGGCCGGGTCGAGCTCCGCACCCGTCTCGACGTATAGCAAGCCGCCCGGCGCGACGAGCGGCGCGGTCAGCGCGATCGCGCGCTCGAGCACCGCCGGATCGCCGAACGGAGGATCGAGGAACACGACGTCGAACGCGCCCGGCGTAAGCCCGGCCGCGAGACGCAGCGCATCGGCCTCCGCGATCTCGACGGTACGCGCGCCGAGCTTGTCCTTGATCGCGCGCAGCTGCTGCGCCGCACGCGGATGGCGCTCGACCATCACGACGCTCGCCGCGCCGCGTGACGCAGCCTCGAAGCCGAGTGCGCCGGTGCCGGCAAACAGGTCGAGACAGCGCTGCCCGCCGAGATCCTGGCCGAGCCAGTTGAACAGCGTCTCGCGCACGCGATCGGGCGTCGGCCGCAGGCCGTCGAGATCCAGCACCGCGAGCGGCGTGCGTTTCCAGTCGCCGCCGATGATGCGGATCGTGTGCGGCTTGCCGCGGCTGGTGGAGGCCGCGGGGCGGCCGGAAGATGAACGGGACATACGAAGGAAGATGAACGACAGGGACCGGGCGCGCACGGGGCGCACCGCCAAACAGGCGCACGTTACCACAAGCGGCGCCACAAGCTGGCGCGAGCGCTGCGCGGGTGCCTGATAAAATGCGAGGCTTCGGCTATCGCGCCGTGCCCGCACGGGTTCGCGCGACGGCCCGCACACAGTCCGCGCGCCCAGCGGCGGCCTGCCCTCTTCCTGACGCCAGACCATGTTCAGTTTCTTCAAACGATTCAAGAAAACGCAGGAGCCGACTCCCGCGGAATCGCTGCCGGCCGACGCGCCGCAGCCGGAGGCGCAGCCCGCCGGCACGCGCCCGGCCGACGCGTCC
>NZ_JAAGPL010000200.1:0-15376 GCF_017104785.1 Burkholderia sp. Ac-20353
CCGGCCGCCGCGCCCGAAGCGACTGGCGCGCCCGCGACCTACATGCCGGGCGCGGTGCCGCCGCCGGGCGTCAACGCGCGCTCGTGGGTGCTCGTCGACGCGACGAGCAACACGGTGCTCGCGTCGGGCAACGCGGACGAGCGTGTCGAGCCGGCGTCGCTGACTAAGCTGATGACGGCCTACCTCGTGTTCGAGGCGCTCGACAAGAAGAAGATCTCGATGGAACAGATCGTCACGCCGAGCGCGGCCGTGCGCCGCGTCCGCACCGACGAGTCGCGGATGTTCATCGAGGCGGAAAAACCGGTGTCGGTGCACGACCTCGTGTACGGGATGATCATCCAGTCGGGCAACGACGCCGCGATCGCGCTCGCCGAGCTCGTCGGCGGCAGCGAAGGGCAGTTCGTCAACATGATGAACGACGAGGTCAAGCGCCTCGGCATGAAGGGCACGCACTTCGCCGACGTGAACGGCATGCCCGACCCGAACCACTACACGACGGCCGGCGACCTCGCGACGCTGTCCGCGCACCTGATCCGCGATTTTCCCCAGTACTACAGCATCTTCTCGGAGAAGGAATTCAAGTACAACAACATCCGCCAGGGCAACCGCAACCGCCTGCTGTGGCTCGACCCGTCGGTCGACGGCCTGAAGACGGGCCATACGCAGGCGGCCGGCTACTGCCTGATCTCGTCGGCGAAGCGGACGATGCCGGGCTCGGCGGATGCGCCGCGCCGCCTCGTGTCGGTGATGATGGGCGAGACGAAGGAAAGCGATCGCACGCAGGACAGCATGAAGATGCTGAACTACGGCTACAGCGCGTTCGACGCGGTGCGCCTGTTCAAGGGCGGCCAGGCGATCTCGACGCCGCGCCTCTACAAGGGCAAGGAGAACGCCGTGCAGGTCGGCGTGCAGGCCGACCAGTGGGTGACGGTGCCGCGCGGCCTCGGCGACAAGGTCAAGCCGGAAGTCGAGGTGAACGCGCCGCTGATCGCGCCGCTCGCGCAAGGCCAGCAGGTCGGCACCGTGAAGCTCGTCGCCGACGGCAAGACGCTGTCGCAGTTCCCGGTCGTCGCGCTGCAGGCGGTGCCGGAAGCGGGTATCTTCGGCCGTATCTGGGACTCGATCCTGCTGATGTTCAGCAAGAAGAAGTAAGCGGGAACAGGCGCAGCCTTTGTTTCGACGACTTCATCCCCATCTGGTATTGCCATGAGCCAAGCCGAATTCGAACCGATCGTCTACCTGAGCGTTGCGTCGCAGGAAGAACTGGTGCCGCTGTCGCAAGCCCGCATCCCGGTGCTCGACCGCGGGTTCATTTTCGGCGATGGCGTGTATGAGGTCGTCCCCGTCTACGCGCACGACGGCGCGCATGTGCCGTTCCGGATCGCGCAGCACCTTGCGCGGCTCGAGCGCAGCCTGAAGAAGATCGGCATCGCCAGCCCGCACGACGACGCGGGCTGGCGTGCGCTGATCGAGCGCGTCGTCGCGGCGAATGCCGATGGCCTCGGCGCTGGCGACGCGCTCGTCTATATTCAGGTGACGCGGGGTGTCGCGAAGCGCGGCCACGCGTTCCCGGCCGGCGCGGTGCCGACGGTGTTCGCGATGACGAGCCCGCTGCGCGTGCCGTCCGAGCAAGAGCGCGTGAACGGCGTGCGCTGCGTGACCGCCGAGGACCGGCGCTGGCTGCATTGCGACATCAAGTCGATTTCGCTGCTCGGCAACGTGCTGATGGCGCAGCACGCGGTCGAGCACGACGCGTTCGAGACGCTGCAGCTGCGCGACGGCTACCTGACCGAAGGCTCGTCGTCGAACGTGTGGATCGTGAAGAACGGCGAGCTGCTCGCGCCGCCGCGCAGCAACAGGATCCTCGAGGGGATCCGCTATGCGCTGCTCGAGGAGCTGGCCGACGAATGCGACATCCCGTTCGTCGCGCGCGAAATCAGCGAAGTGGAGCTGCGCGCGGCCGACGAGATCATGATCACGTCGGCGACGAAGGAAGTGCTGCCCGTCACGTCGCTCGACGATCTGCCGGTGCAGGGCGGCAAGCCCGGCCCGGTATTCGCGGCGTTGTATGAAGCGTACCAGCGCGCGAAGGCGCGCGAGTTCGAACAGTTTGACCTAACCCGGAGAAAGTGATGAGCGAACCGTCCAAAACCGTCGAGCTGACCGGCGCGATCGATACCCGGAAGGAATCGCTGCTGGAGTTCCCGTGCGACTTCCCGATCAAGATCATGGGCAAGGCACACCCGGAGTTCAAGGACACGATCTTCAAGGTCGTGAGTGTCCACGACAACGAAATCGACCTCGAGAAGATCGAGGAGCGCGCGTCGAGCGGCGGCAACTACACGGGCCTCACGATCACCGTGCGCGCGACGAGCCAGGAGCAGCTCGACAACATCTACCGTGCGTTGACCGGCCATCCGATGGTCAAGGTCGTGCTCTGACCCCCTCCCTTCCCATTGCGCTCACGCGGCGGCGGATTTCTCCGCCGCGCGACGCGCGTCCAGTTCGTCGCACAGCAGCCTGAATTCGGCGACTTCCTGCAGAATCCACGTCCTGAACGCCTGCACGCGCGGCGCGCTCAACAGCGGCGGCGGGCACACGAAGAAATAGTTCCACGGGCTCGGCCCGTCGATGTCGAACAGGCGCACGAGGCGCCCGAGCCGCAGTTCGTGTACCGCGAGCGAGCGCCGCACGAGCGCGATGCCCTGGCCGTCGATCGCCGCCTGCAGCAGGTTCGACGAATCCTGGTACAGGATCCCGCGCTTCGGCTCGGTCAGCGTGTCGAGGCCCGCCGCGTCGAACCACGGCCGCCACAGCTCGTCGTCCGAACGCAGCAGGTTGTAGTGGACGAGATCCGCGGGTGTTTGAGGCAGCTTGCCGCCGTTCAGCGTCGGCGAGCACGCCGGGAAGAACATTTCTTCGAGCAGCGGCTCCACGTACAGCCCCGGATAGGTGCCGAAGCCGAAGCGGATCGCGAGGTCGACGTCGTCGCGCGCGAAATCGGTGACGGCGTTCGTCGACTGCAGCTCGACGTCGATCTCCGGATGCCGCTCGATGAACGAGCCGATCCGCGGCGTCACGAAGCGCGCCGCGAACGACGACAGCATCGAGATCACGAGCCGCCGGTCGCGGTCGCTCGCGCGGACTTCGCGCGTCGCCTCGACGAGCATCATCAGCGCGGTGCGGACCTGCTGCGCGTAGCGGATCCCGGCGTTGGTCAGGCACAGGCGCTTGCCCTTGCGGGTGAACAGCGGCACGCCGAGCTCTTCCTCGAGCGCGCGTACCTGGTGGCTGACGGCGCCGTGCGTGACGAACAGTTCGTCGGCGGCGCGCGAGAAATTCTCGTGGCGGGCGGCGGCCTCGAACGCGCGAATGGCGTTCAGCGCGGGGAGCTGGCGCAAGTCCATTTGCTAATTTTCCTCACATCCACGTGAAAATTGGTCGTTTGGTCAGACGCTTGGAGATCACTACGATTGTAGCCATCGAAGCGATTTTTGGCGGAGCGGATCATGCAAGAAATTTCCTCAAGCATCACGTTTGAAATCCCCCCTGGCGAAACCGTCCCGATGAAGGTGCAGCGCAGCACGCGGCTGACGGTGCAGTGCGGGCCGGTCTGGGCGACACGCAGCAACGACGTCGAAGACTACTTCCTCATCGACGGCGAAACGCTGAAGCTGCGCCGCGGCGAGCGGCTGTGGCTGAGCGCGGAAGGCGGGCAGAGCGCGTGCGTCGCGTTCTCGGTCGCACGGCCGCCGAAGGAAGTCGCGCTGACGGGCCTCGCGCGCCTGCGCGACCGCGCGCTCGCGCTGTTCCAGGACGGCTGGCGCACCGTCTGAGCCGATTGAGCCGATTGAGCCGATTGAGCCGGGCGGATTGCCGATCCGTCCCTTTCCAATGCCGGCGAGACGCATGGGATTTCGGTAAACTACCGCCCATGTCCGTCTCGCCGGTTTTCATCGTGTCTACGCCTGCCGCCGTCCCCGATTTGCCTGCCGCCGTTGCGGCCCAGCCGGTCACGATCCGCTGGCGCGGCGCGGAGCCTTACGCGGCGAGCTTCGACGCGATGCGCGCGTTCACCGATGCGCGCACCGCGGACACCGCCGACGAGATCTGGCTGGTCGAGCATCCGCCCGTCTACACGTTAGGCCAGGCGGGCGATCCGGCCCACTTGCTGGTCGCCGACAGCGGCATCCCGCTGGTCAAGGTCGACCGCGGCGGGCAGATTACCTATCACGGCCCCGGCCAGATCGTCGCGTACCTGCTGCTCGACTTGCGCCGGCGCAAGCTGATGGTCCGCACGCTGGTGTCGCGGATCGAGGAGGCCGTGATCGAAACCCTCGCGGCGTATAATCTCGCTTCGGTCCGCAAGGCGGGTGCGCCGGGCATCTATGTGGCGTCCGGCCTGCACGAAGGGGCGAAGATCGCGGCCCTTGGCCTGAAGATTCGCAACGGCTGCAGCTATCACGGGCTGAGCCTGAACGTGAAGATGGATCTGCGCCCGTTTCTCGCAATCAATCCGTGCGGCTATGCCGGACTGGAAACCGTCGACATGGCGAGCCTCGAGGTCGCAGCCGACTGGAACGACGTCGCGCACACGCTGGTGCGTCGTCTGATCGCCAACCTCGACGGCCAAACCGCGGCTGCGAAAGCGCCGCAGGCACTGGAACAATCGAATGACTGACCTTACCGCTTCTCCCGCCCCGGCCGATCCGGCCTCGTCGAGCCCCGCCTACGATCCGACCGCCAAGCAGAAGGCGCAGGCGAAGACCGCGCGCATTCCGATCAAGGTCGTGCCGATCGAGCGGCTGAAGAAGCCGGAGTGGATCCGCGTGAAGGCGGCAACCGGCAGCTCGCGTTTCACCGAGATCAAGACGATCCTGCGCGAGCACAACCTGCACACCGTGTGCGAGGAAGCGAGCTGCCCGAACATCGGCGAATGCTTCGGCAAGGGCACCGCGACGTTCATGATCATGGGCGACAAGTGCACGCGGCGCTGCCCGTTCTGCGACGTCGGCCACGGCCGTCCCGATCCGCTCGACGCCGACGAGCCGAAGAACCTCGCGCGCACGATTGCCGCGCTGAAGCTCAAGTACGTGGTGATCACGAGTGTCGACCGTGACGACCTGCGTGATGGCGGCGCCGGCCACTTCGTCGAGTGCATCCGCGAAGTGCGCGAGCAGTCGCCCGAGACCCGCATCGAGATCCTGACGCCGGACTTCCGCGGCCGTCTCGACCGCGCGATCTCGATCCTGAACGCCGCGCCGCCCGACGTGATGAACCACAACCTCGAAACGGTGCCGCGCCTGTACAAGGAAGCGCGCCCGGGTTCGGACTACGCGCACTCGCTGAAGCTGCTGAAGGATTTCAAGGCGCTGCATCCGGACGTCGCGACGAAGTCGGGCCTGATGGTCGGCCTCGGCGAGACCGAAGAGGAAATCCTGCAGGTGATGCGCGATCTGCGCGCGCACGACGTCGACATGCTGACGATCGGCCAGTACCTGCAGCCGTCGGAGCACCATCTGCCGGTGCGTGCGTACGTGCATCCGGATACGTTCAAGATGTACGAGGAAGAGGCGTACAAGATGGGCTTCACGCACGCGGCCGTCGGCGCGATGGTGCGGTCGAGCTATCACGCGGATCTGCAGGCGCATGGAGCGGGGGTGGTCTGAGCGTTTGAGCTTCGTCGCTTCGTCGTCGGACGAACCCGGAAGAGCCCGCAGCGATGCGGGCTTTTTTGTCGGCACTGCCCGGAACATGGCCGACTGGCCGAATTGAGTGTCGGACGGTTGTGGTCGATGATCAATGCGGCGAGGAGGTCACTGTCCGTCGACGCGCCACGGTCGTTACCGATGACGTTCGCGTTGGGCGCGGTGGCATGTCGTTTGTCGACATTTCACCTTAAAGTTTCCTTTAAGAACTCTTATTGGGTTTTATGGTTCCAATAAGGCCCATTAGGCTTCATCGATCTTGAGGTCGTAACACCTCGATCTATAATGGGTCTCATGGAAACCGTTAAACCGAATAAGGGCTTGGCTGAGAACCCTAAGGCTGAACGACCTTTGCCTGTCACCGTGCAGCGTACGCTCAAGAAACTGGGCGGCGACATCAATCGCGGCCGGCGTCGGCGCGGATTGACGCAGCAGGCGCTGGCCGAGCGCGTCGGTGCGGGGCTCAGCACGATCAAGCGACTGGAGGCAGGCGATCCGCGCATGCAGTTGCATGTCCTCGCGCGCGTGCTTCAGGTATTCGGCGAACTCGATCGGCTGAGCGACCTGCTCGACAGCGCGCAGGATGACGTCGGGCTCGCGCTAATGGACGAGCAACTGCCCCAGCGGATCCGCACGCGCAAGAAAACCACCCACGCATTTTGAGCAGCGAATGAACGGCAAGGCGATCAAACCGGATGTCAGCGAGGCGCTGGACCTGCATATCGGCACGGCCGGGCTGCCTGTCGGACAATTGCTCTACGTGAGTCAGGGGCGGCGCGAACTGTCCCAGTTCGTCTATGACGAGACCTGGCTGACGTATCCCGACCGCTTCGAGATCTCTCCGGATCTGCCGCTGCACTCCGGGTATCAGACCCGTCGCGCGCCGCGCGCGGTCGATTCGGTCTTTCACTTCGCGCTCGCCGATACGGAGCCCGATGCATGGGGGCGGCGCGTCATCGATCGCGCGCATGCGAAGCTGCGCCGAACCCAGCCAGACCTGAGGCCGCTCAACGAGCTGGATTATTTGTGTGCGGTCGATGACTTCAGCCGGGTCGGTGCGCTGCGACTCTGTCGTTCTGGCCGGTATCTGCGGACCGAAGAGGACGGTCGGCGGACCACGCCGCCTTTCATCGAGCTCGAGCGGATCGCCGATGCCACTCACGCGATCGAAGCGGGCACCGACACGGCCGAAGATCTGCGCTACCTGCAGGGCAAGGGCACGTCGCTGGGCGGCATGCGCCCGAAATGCACGGTGCTGGACGAGAACGGCAGGTTGGCGATCGGCAAGTTTCCGAGCATTGGCGACACCATCAGCGTGACGCGGGCCGAAGTGTTGGCGCTGCGTCTCGCGCGCGCGGCCGGGATCGACGCTGCGGGGGCGCGATGCGTGAAGGTGGGTGGTACGCCAGTCGCGCTTATCGAGCGGTTCGACCGGACCGACGACGGTCGCCGCATTCCGTATCTGTCAGCCGCATCGATGCTCCAGGCATCCCGTCACGAAGAACACGCCTACACCGAGATCGTGGACGCCATGCAGCAGCGCGGCGCGCGTCCGCTCGACGACGTACGCCAGCTCTGGCGGCGTCTGGTGTTCAACCTGCTCATTACGAATACCGACGACCATCTGCAGAATCTCGGCTTTCTGTATGACGGCGACGGCCGCTGGACGCTCGCGCCCGCGTTCGACCTGAATCCGATGCCCGGCAAGCTACGCGAATCGAAAACGTGGCTCACCGAAGACACCGGCCCGATCGATTCGATCGACATGCTGCTCGATGCGTGCGGCTATTTCTCGTTGACGCGCGAGCAGGCGCTCGTCGTGACGGGCGAGGTGTTCGACGCGGTTCAGGGCTGGCGGCGCATCGCCCAGTCGGCCGATATTGGCTTGACGGCCCGCGAGCTTGACGATCTCGAGGATGCGTTCGAGCACGCTCAGACCGAACGGGCACGCGAGCATCTCGGCAGGCCGGTGCGTCGCACCTAGTGCGACCGTCGGCGAGATGACGAGTTCGATCTATCACGCCGACCTGCAGGCGCATGGAGCCGGGGTGGTCTGAGCGCCTGAGCTTCATCGCTTCGTCGTCGGACGAACCCGGAAGAGCCCGCAGCGATGCGGGCTTTTTATCTTTCAAACTTCATTTGGCCATTCGGCAACGGAAATGAACGCAGCCCCAGCGTGGGCAGCGTCATCGCACCGCTTGCGTCGATGTTGTAGTCGTACAGGCCCTTGCTCGGCGCGTCGATCGTTGCGTCGACAGGGTTCTCGTCGCGGTACGCGGAGGGCGCGTTGACCAGATGCAGCGTCAGCTCGAACGTCGCGGTGTCCCTGCTGTTGCCGCTCGAAGTAAATACGCTCAGCGGCAGCTTTCCCGACACCGTCACGGATTCCGGCAATCGTCCGTCGCTGGCGGCCCCGACCGAAAGGTCGCATCGTCGCGACGAGCCGTAAGCGAAGACCGACGTGCGTTTGCAGCTGTCGAATCGATAGACGACGACCGAAGCCGTCGCGTTTGGCACCTCTTCGAGGCTTTTGACGCCAAAGGTCGAGATCGTGACGGCTGTCTGGGTCACGCCGCATGGATCGAGAACCGTGCCGTACGCGTTTGCGGAGACCCGGCTGAACGCATGCTGGCTCGCCTGCGCATTCGCGTGAAGTGGCGAAGCCAGCAGAATGACGACCAACGCCACGGCAGCGGGCCGACCCACGGCATTCACGAAATCGGCGCGCAGCCAGGCAAACAGAGGACTAGTCACGACACACGCTTCCGGTTTCGCTGCTTCCGCAGGCGGACACACGCGATGGAGACGCGCGTTTCCCGCGTGATGCAACTATCGGGCCGGGCCAGCGAACATGCGGCTCCCGGCGTGCCGGCGGGGCGCCCGGTGACGGCCGGACCGGGCGAATGTTGCGGTTTTGAATCGCGGCATCGTCAGTTCCGGGCGCACGCAACGACCTCGCACGCCCACGCACGACAATCGCCACCCGACCGGACGCTCAATCCAATCGAGCGTGGAAAGCAAAGCTGAAACGGCATCGATAGCTTCGCAGGATAAGTTCGCTCCCGCCGCGCACAAACCTCCTATAGTCGGCTCTCTCGTTGAATCGCCAGAATGCCGAAGGAGAGCCGCATGCCCCGTTTCAGTCTCATCCGCCGCGCCGTCGTTGCGCTCACCGCCTTTGCCGCGCTCGGCGCGGCGCATGCCGAATCGCGCGAAGTCGTGATCGCGTACCAGGACATGGTCGTCCCGTGGCGCTATGCGCAGGCGAGCGGCGAAGTGGAGAAGGCGACCGGCTACAAGGTCACGTTCCGCAAGCTCGACAGCGGCGCCGACGTGATCCGCGCGCTCGCGTCCGGCTCGGTGCAGCTCGGCGAAGCGGGTTCGAGCCCGATCGCGGCCGGCCTGTCGCAGGGACTCGACATCTCGCTGTTCTGGATTCTCGACAACATCAACGATGCCGAGGCGCTCGTCGCGCGCAACGGCTCGGGCGTGACGAGCGTCGCCGCGCTGAAGGGCCGGAAGATCGGCGTGCCGTTCGTGTCGACGTCGCACTTCCATACGCTCGTCGCGCTGCAGGCGGCGGGCGTCAATCCGAACGACGTGAAGATCGTCAACCTGCGTCCGCCCGAAGTCGCGGCCGCATGGACGCGCGGCGACATCGACGCGACCTACATCTGGGATCCGGTGCTCGCGAAGGTCAAGCAGTCGGGCACGGTGCTGACGACGTCGGGGCAGGTCGCGAAGCAAAGCGGCAAGGCGACGTTCGACGGCTTCGTCGTGAGCCGCAAGTTCGCGCGCGACAACGCCGAGTTCGTCACGCGCTTCGTCAAGGTGCTCGCAGCGGCCGACGCCGACTACCGCGCGCACGCGAGCGCATGGAAGCTCGGCTCGCCGCAGGTCGCGGCCGTCGCGAAGGTGTCCGGCGCGAACGCGCAGGACGTGCCGGCGAGCCTCGCGCTCTATGCATTCCCGACGCCGGCCGAGCAGGCGTCGCCGACCTGGCTCGGCGGTGGCGCGCAGGCGGGCGCCGCGAAGTCGCTCGCGGCGACGGCCGCGTTCCTGAAAACGCAGGGCACGATCCAGACGGTGCTGTCCGACTATTCCGTCGGCGTCGATCCGCAGTTCGTGCAGAAGGCCGCGCGCTGAGCGGCGACACATTGCGGAGCAATCGATGAGTACGCTCGAAGTCCGTCAGGTGTCGGTCGCCTATCCGGGGGAGCGCGGGCGTCCGACGACGCAGGCGCTTGCGCGGGTCGACCTGACGCTCGAATCGGGAGAATTCGTCGTCGCGCTCGGCGCGTCGGGCTGCGGCAAGACGACGTTGCTGAACTGCATGGCCGGCTTCGTCGCGCCGACGACCGGCGATGTGCGGGTCGACGGCGTGCCGGTGACGGGGCCCGGCGCGGATCGCGGCGTCGTGTTCCAGAAGTACGCGCTGCTGCCGTGGCTCGACGTGCTCGACAACGTCGCGCTCGGGCTGCGCTTCGCGCGCGTGCCGAAGGCCGAGCGCACGCGGCGCGCGCGGGAGATGCTCGCGCTCGTCGGGCTCGAGCGCCACGCGCATGCGCGTGTCTACGAGCTGTCGGGCGGGATGCAGCAGCGCGTCGGCATCGCGCGCGCACTCGCGAGCGATCCGCGCGTGCTGTTGATGGACGAGCCGATGGGTGCGCTCGACGCGATGACGCGCGGCACGATGCAGGCACTCGTGCTCGACGTATGGGCGCGCACCGGCAAGACGGTGTTCTTCATCACGCACGACGTCGAGGAGGCGCTGTTTCTCGCGACGCGGCTCGTCGTGATGACGCCGGGGCCGGGGCGTATCGCCGAAACGTTCGAGCTGCCGTTCGCGCGCCGCTATGTCGATTCGCGCGACGCACGCGCTGTGAAGTCGTCGCCGGAATTCATCGCGTGGCGGGAGCGGCTGATCGCGTATCTGCATCGCGACGAGGCGGGTGGAGAGGCAGGCGGGGCAGCGCGCGCAGAAGCGCTCGGGGCAGCGGCGTGATCCGCGAGCTGGCGCGGCAGGGCGCGTCCGTCGGGCGCGGTCGGAACAGCTTTATGCAGAGGCAGGACACCATGAGCACGCAGGATTCGTGGGCGGCCGATCGCACGGTCGCCGGTTTCGAGCAGGACGATCGTCCGGCGCAGCAGCGTGCGGCTGCACGGCCGGTGCGGCGCGTGCGCGCATCGCGCCGCTACCGGCTGCCGGGGCAGGGGAAGACGGGCGCGCTGAGCGCGGCGACGGTCGCGGCGCTGGCCGCGCTATGGTGGGTTGCGACGCACCGGCAATGGCTGCCGCCGCTGTTCCTGCCCGCGCCGGAAGCCGTGTGGACGGCGTTCGTCGACGCATGGCACGGCCGCATCCAGGGCGGCCTGCCGCTGTCCGAGCATCTGCTGTGGAGCGCTGCGCGCGTGTTCGGCGCGTTCGTGCTGGCGACCGCGCTCGGCGTGCCGGCGGGGATCCTGATGGGCGTGAGCCGCATCGCGCGCGGCATCCTCGATCCGCTGCTCGAGTTCTACCGGCCGCTGCCGCCGCTCGCGTACCTGCCGCTCGTCGTGATCTGGTTCGGGATCGACGAGACCGCGAAGCTCGTCGTGATCTTCCTCGCCTGCTTCGCGCCGGTCGCCATGGCGGCGCGCGCGGGCGTGCGGGCCGCGACGGTCGAGCAGATCAACGCCGCGTATTCGCTCGGCGGCAGCTTCGCGCAGATCGTCCGGCACGTCGTGCTGCCGGCCGCGTTGCCCGAAATCCTGACGGGCCTGCGGATCGCGATCGGCTTCGGCTGGACGACGCTCGTCGCGGCCGAGATGGTCGCCGCGACGGCCGGGCTCGGGCAGATGGTGCTCAACGCGTCGAGCTTCCTGCGCACCGACATCGTCGTGATGGGGATCCTGATCATCGGCGCGATCGCGTGGCTGTTCGATCTCGCGATGCGCTGGGTCGAGCGGCGGGTCGTGCCCTGGAAGGGGCGGGGCTGAGCGTCGGCGCGCAAAGGCCACAGGGTCGCGCGCCGCGCGCGGCGCCCGTCAATCCCCGATCGCCATCCCTTCGCGCCGCGGGTCCGCGCCGCCGAACCAGATCGTGTGCCCTTCGACGTTCAGCCGCTGGATCCCCTGCAGCCCGGAGTTCATCTCGACGACCTGCACGTCGTGCCCGCGGCTCTTCAGCGCGCCGACGAGCGTGTCCGACACGCGGCCTTGCTCGAGCTGCGTCGGCCCGTTCATCGACCCGAAGTTCGGCAGCGCGATCGCCTGCTGCATCGTCATCCCCCAGTCGAGCACGCCGATCAGCGCCTTCGCGACGTGGTTGATGATCGCGGGCCCGCCTGCGGAGCCGACGATCATCGTGACCTGCTTCGTCTTTTTGTCGAACACGAGTTCCGGCGCCATCGCCGAGCGCGGCCGCTTGCCGGGCTGCACGCGGTTCGCGACCGGCCGGCCGTTCTCGCTCGACACGAACGAGAAGTCGGTGAGCTGGTTGTTCAGCAGGAAGCCGCGCACCATCAGCCGCGAGCCGAACGCGTCCTCGACGCTCGTCGTCATCGACAGCGCCTGGCCGTAACGGTCGACGATCGCGATGTCGGACGTCGACGGCAGCTCGGGGCTGCGGTCGTCGGCCATCGCGAGCGTCGCGCCCTGCGGCGTGCCGGCCTGCGCGGTACCCATGCTGCCGTCGCCGATCAGGCGCGCGCGCTGCGCGAGATAGGACTTGTCGGTGAGGCTCGCCCAGCCGCCGCCCGGCAGCGGCGCGAAGTCCGGATCGGCGACGTAGCGCGCGCGGTCCGCATACGCGAGACGCCCGGCCTCGCTGAACAGGTGCGCGGCGAACGGCGTCGGTTCGAAGCCGACATCGTTGCGCACGGGCTTCTGTGCGCCGATCTGCTGCCAGTCGGGCATCGCCTCGATGATGCCGAGCATCTGCGCGATCGCGAGGCCGCCCGACGACGGCGGCGGCATCCCGCAGACGACCGAGCGGCGGTAGTCGGCGCACAGCGGCTCGCGCACCTTCGCCTTGTAGCGCGCGAGATCCTGCACCGACAGCAGCCCCGGGTTGGTCGGGTGCTTGCGCACCTTCGCGACGATGTCGCGCGCGATCGCGCCCGTGTAGAACGCGTTCGCGCCATGATCCGCGACCTGGCGCAGCACGACCGCGAGCGGCGGGTTCTTCAGGATCGTGCCGGCCCGCTTCGGCGTGCCGTCCTTGTTGTAGAAATACGCGCGCGCGGCCGGGTCCTTCATCAGGTAGTTGTCGTTCGCGATCAGCATCGCGAGCCGCGGGCTGATCGTGAAGCCGTGCTCCGCGAGCCGGAGCGCCGGCTGGAACAGCCGCCGCCACGGCAGCTTGCCGTGCGCGCGGTGCGCGAGGTCGAGCATCCGCAGCACGCCCGGCGTGCCGACCGAGCGCCCGCCGACGACACCTTCGTAGAAGCTCATCGGCTGGCCGGTCGGGCCGTAGAACAGGCGATCGGTCGCGGCGGCCGGCGCGGTCTCGCGGCCGTCGTACGCCTGCGTCGTCTTGCCGTCGAAGTACAGCATGAACGCGCCGCCACCGAGGCCCGACGATTGCGGCTCGACGAGCGCGAGCACCATCTGCGTCGCGATCGCCGCGTCGATCGCGGTGCCGCCCGCCTTCAGCATCTCGTAGCCGGCCTGCGCCGCGAGCGGATTCGCGGCGGCAATCAGGTAGTGCTGCGCGGTCCAGCCCGGCTTGTCGGCCCAGCCCGACGACAGCTCGGGCGCGTGGATGGCGGGCAGCGGCGCGGCGGCACCCGACGCGGCTGCGACCGGGACGACGCCACCTGACGGCGCGGACGGGGACGTGCAGCCGGCATTGAATGCGACGAGCGCGATGGCGGCGATCAGCGTCCAGGGACGCGAATGCGGACGAATCCGGTCGAACATTGAACCCTCGGCGGCAGTGAATTCGAAGGAGGCGGCGGTTTTCCGCAACGGGCTGTCGGCGCAGGCGGCGCGCTATTGTCGCCGCGCCGCAATCGGCTTGTCATCCGACCGGAAACCCTGACGCAGCGCGTCGGGCCCGCCCCGGCCGGTCTTTCCGGCCTGTTCGAGGATGAACTCTATGAACGTCGAGGTCGCGCGCGTGTGGTGCCGGTTCGGCATGTAGAGCATGTACATGTGCGTGCCGAAGATCGACAGCCGGTACGCGTCGAGCGACGTGACGACCGCGCCGCGCCGCACGTCGTCGTGCACGACGTAGTCCGGCACGATGCCGACGCCGATCCCTGCGAGGATCGCCTGCCGCAGGAACAGGAAGTTCTCCGAAATCAGCGTCGGCTCGAGCAGCACCTCGTGGCGCTCGTCGCCGAGATACGCGGCGATCCGCAGCTGCCGGCCGATCACGGTCGCGGTGATCACCGGCGCGTCTGTCAGCGCGTCGAGGCTTGCGGGCATCCCGTGCGCGGCCGCGAACGCGGGCGACGCGCACGCGACGTAGCGCACCGCGCCCATGTCGCGCGCGACGAGGTTCTGCGGCGGCTCGGACTTTACGCGAATCGCGATATCGACTTCGTCGCGCATCAGGTCTTCCACGCGGTTCTCGAACACGACGTCGAGCACGATGCCCGGATGGAGCCGTTTGAACGCGAGCAGCCATTCGGACATCACCATCTGTCCGTAGCCGCTAGGAACCGACAGCCGTACGCGGCCCTGCAGGTCCTGGCCGAGCGTCGTCACCGATTCCTGCGCGGCGAGCAATTCGTTGCGGATGCGCCGGCCGTGCTCGTAGAGCTTCAGCCCGATCTCGGTCGGCTCGATGCGGCGCGTCGTGCGCCGCACGAGTTGCTGCCCGATCGAGCGCTCGAGCTGGTTCAGCCGGTAGCTGACGTTCGCGCGGCTCATCTTGAGGCGCTGCGCGGCCTTGCTGAGATTGCCCGCGTCGAGGATCTCGACGAGCAGCGTCAGCGCATTCAGGTCCATACCCGGGTCTCCTGATCCGTCCCGCTTTCCGTTCCGTGCTTTCCGTCTTGCGCATTTCGACTTGTTAAGGGTCGGCAAGCATTCAATGTCAAGTCAGACTTGACAGCTTGTAAAAGCGCGCTGGAATTGTCAATGAATCTCGATCAATCGAGAATCGAGCCATGCCCGGCGTACCGCCGGATCTTGTCCCGCTAAATGCGGGACCGGGGCGGACGCCCCGGCGCCGTCTGCGTTGCCGCGATGCACGCACCCTGTGCCGAAGCGCCTGCCGCCGCGTCAAGGAGACACGATGAACTCACCCGCTTCCCCCGATAACCCGACTGGCCCGGTCACGCGCGAACGGCGCGACAAGGTGCTCGTCGTCACGATCGATCATCCGCCCGTCAACGCGCTGTCCGCCGACGTACGGCGCGGCATTGCCGACGCGATCGACGCCGCGCAGCGCGACGCCGCGATCCACGCGGTGCTGATCGTGGGCGCAGGGCGCAACTTCATTGCCGGCGCGGACATCCGCGAATTCGGCAAGCCGCCGGAGCCGCCGTCGCTGCCGGACGTGTGCGAACGGATCGAGTCGAGCGCGAAGCCGGTCGTGGCCGCGCTGCATGGCGCGACGCTCGGCGGCGGCCTCGAAGTCGCGCTCGCCGCGCATTACCGGCTCGCGGCGCCGGGCGCGAAGCTCGGGCTGCCCGAAGTGACGCTCGGCCTGTTGCCCGGCGCGGGCGGCACGCAGC
>NZ_JAAGPL010000201.1:0-15251 GCF_017104785.1 Burkholderia sp. Ac-20353
CGACTCGCGCGTCGAGCTCCGCGAGCGCGGCCGCGGTCGCGTCCGGCGCGTTCAGGTCGAGCACGACGGTCGCCGATGCGTTCCGGCCGCGCGCCGCGAGCGCCGCATGAAACGCCGCCTCGCGCAGGCGCCGCGAGCTCACGTGCGCGTATGGCTGCACGACGAAATGGATCGCGTCGAAGCCGCGCTCGACCAGGTGGGCGACAACCGTCTCGACCGCGTCGGCATTGTCGAGGCCGATCAGGTCGGCTTCGAAGCCTTCGACCGTGCGGTCGACGAGCACCGCCGGAATCCCGCCGCCGCGCAGCGGACGCAGCACGTCCTCCTCGGCGCCGAGCGCATTGACGATCAGGCCTTCGACCCGGTACGTGGTGAGCAGCTGCAGGAAGCGGCGCTCCATCTCGACTTCGTTCGCTGCGTGACAGATCAGCGGCATGTAGCCGAGCGCATGGCACGCGGCCTCGACGCCCTGCAACACTTCGACGGTATACGGATTGGTGAGGTCGGCCGCGAGCATGCCGAGCAGCCGGTTGCGGCCGCGCTTCAGGCCGCGCGCCATCTGGTTCGGCCGGTAGTTCAGCCGCGCGATCGCCGCTTCGATCCGCTGGCGCAGATCGGCGGACAGCACGCGCGTCTCGCCGTTCAGATAGCGCGACACGCTGGTCTTGCCGGTGCCGGCCTCGCGCGCAACGTCGCTGATCGTCGCGGGACGCGCGGTGGAGGATTGCGATTCGGTCACTGTCGTGCCTCGCGACAAACGGCCCGCGCCGCTTCGTGAGCGGACGAACCTTTGTTGTTGGTTAAGGAAGCCAACTGGCGGTCTCTCCTGTCGACCAGAGGAGCCACATCGTAACCGGCGGCGGACCCGGCAGCAGCCATGCCCCGGGCTTCGATGCGACGAGCGGGCGATCATAACGCAGCCTGTGGTCCGCCACCAAGACCATCGACTCTAACGGCCCCCGAATCCGTTCGCGGCGCGCGTCCCGGCCCTCACTGTCCATCCACCGGCGGTCCGCTCAGCCCGCGCGCGCCGACGCCAGCACGTCCGGATTCACGAGGTTCCCGCGCAGCGTGCCGGCCAGCGCGCCGACCAGGTTCTCCGCGGCGCAGCGCGCCATCGCGTGCCGCGTCTCGTGCGTCGCGGAGCCGATATGCGGCAGCGCAACCACGTTCTTCATCTGCAACAGCGGCGAATCAGCCGCGAGCGGCTCCGTTTCGAACACGTCGAGGCCCGCGCCGCGGATCGTGCCTGCGCGCAGCGCGTCGATCAGCGCGGCCTCGTCGACGACCGGCCCGCGCGACGCGTTGATCAGGATCGCGCCACGCTTCATCTTCGCGAGTTCGGCGGTGCCGATCAGGTGGCGCGTGTCATCCGACAGCGGCACTTGCAGGCACACGAAATCGGACTCGGCGAGCAGTTCGTCGAGCGTCACGCGGCGGGCGCCGTATTGCGCTTGCGCGTCCGCGTGCACGCTGCGGTTCGTGTACAGCACCTGCATCCGGAAGCCGAGCGCCGCACGGCGCGCGACCGCCGCGCCGATCCGCCCGAGCCCGACGATGCCGATCGTCTTGCCCTGCACGTCGGTGCCGTACAGGTCCGGCCCGATGCTGCGGTGCCAGTGGCCAGCCTTCACCCACTCCGCCAGCTCGACGACACGCCGCGCGGACGCGAGGATCAGCGAGAACACGGTGTCGGCGGTCGACTCGGTCAGCACGTCCGGCGTGTGCGCGAGCACGATCCCGCGCCGCGTCAGGTCCGCGACGTCGAAGTTGTCGTAGCCGACCGAGATCGTCGACCACGCCTTCAGCCGCGGCGCACGGTCGAGCATCGCCGGCGGGATCCTGACGCTCGCGCCGATCGCGCCGTCGGCGCTCTCGAGCGCGTCCGCGAGCGCGTCGGCGCCGTCGGCCTGAACGACGTCCGCGTGCTCGCGCAGGTACGCGAGGACGTCGTCGGGCAGCGGCTTGTAGGCGACGATACGAGGCTTCATTGTTTCACTTTCCTTGCAGCGGCGCGGCGAGCGGATGCGTATCGCGCGCCTGGGGTTTGACGGACAGCGTGAGGATCACCGCGACGACGAGCGCCGCGCTCATGAACGCATACGATGCAACGGGCGAGCCGGTCGCGCCGTTCAGGTAGCCGACGAAATACGAGCCGACGAACGAGCCGAGCGCACCCATGCTGTTGATCAGCGCCATTGCGCCGCCCGCGACGTTCTTCGGCAGCAGCTCCGGCACGATCGCGAAGAACGGGCCATACGGCGCGTACATCGCGGCGCCCGCGACGACGAGCAGTGCATACGAGATCCAGAAGTGCGTCGAGCCGAGCGCGTACGATGCGGCGAACGCGGCCGCGCCGATCAGCAGGAACGGCCACACGAAGCCGCGCCGCGAGCCGAGCCGGTCGGACGCCCACGACGCGACGAGCATCGCGATCGTCGCCGCCAGGTACGGCAACGCGGACAGCCAGCCGGTCGCGACCATCCCGAGCGCGGAACCGTTCTTGACGATCGACGGCAGCCACAGCACGAAGCCGTACACGCCGATGCTCCAGCAGAAATACTGCGCACACAGCTTGATCACGGCCGGCGAGCGGAATGCCTCGCCGTAGTTGCGCATCGGCTTGATCGCCGCCTGCTCGGCCGCGAGCGCCGCATCGAGGTCGCGCTTTTCCTGGTCGGTGAGCCAGCTCGACTGCGCGGGCTTGTCCTGCACGAGGAACCACCAGCACACGGCCCAGACGATCGCCGGCACGCCTTCGGCGATGAACATGTGGCGCCAGCCGAATTCATGGACGAGATAGCCCGACACGACCGACATCCACAGCACCGTGACCGGGTTGCCGAGAATCAGGAACGTATTCGCGCGCGAGCGCTCGCTCTTCGTGAACCAGTTGCTGATGTAGATCAGCATCGCCGGCATCACGGCCGCCTCGACGACCCCGAGCACGAAGCGGATCGCCATCAGCGACGGGATGTTGCTGACGACGCCCGTGAGCGCCGCGCACGCACCCCACAGCACGAGGCTCCAGAACACGAGCGTCTTCACGCTGCGGCGCTCCGCGTAGATCGCGCCGGGAATCTGGAAGAAGAAGTAGCCGAGGAAGAACAGCGCGCCGATCAGCGACGACAGGCCCTTGCCGATCCCGAGATCCTGGTTGATGCCGGCCGCCGCCGCGAACCCGTAGTTCGCGCGGTCGAGATAGGCGAGGCTGTACGTGATGAAGACGATCGGCATGATCGTCCACCAGCGTCGCGGGGAGAGAATGGCTGCCATCGTAGTGTCTCCTGTGTTGACCGTATGTCGACCTGGCCTGGCGCGTTGGCGCTTGCTCCGGTCCCATGCAAGGCCGTGCGAATGCACGGCAAGGGAAAGGCGAGTCCGCGGATTGTGCCGTGTCCGGCCTCTCATTGCGCGGCGACGGTTTCCTCTACGCGATCGGGGGAATTGCTGACGGTTTCGAGCCGGTCGAGCTGCGCGCGGGTCGGCAGCCCTTCCGAATCGCCGATCACCTGGATCGCGAGCGCGCCGATCCGGTTGCCGCGCGCGACCGCCTGCTCGACTGCCCGGCCTTCCAGCAGCGCGCTGACCACGCCGACCGCAAAGCCGTCGCCGGCGCCGACCGTGTCGACCACGTTCTCGACGCGCTCGCCCGCCACCGTGCCTGCGTGGCCGTCGGCGGTCATGAAGTACGCGCCGTCCGCGCCGAGCTTGATCACGACACCGCGCGCACCCTGGTCGAGGTAGAAGCGCGCGATATCGGCCGGCGCATCGTGCCCGGTCAGCTGCCGGCCTTCGGCGAGGCCCGGCAGCACCCAGTCGGCGAGCGCCGCAAGCGCGTTCAGCGTGTTCGCCATCACGTCGGCCGACGGCCACAGCGTCGGGCGCAGGTTCGGATCGAACGAAATCGTCTTGCCGGCCGCGCGCATCTCGCGGGCCAGATGAAACGCCAGTTCGCACGATGACGCGGAGATCGCCGGCGCGACGCCCGTCAGGTGCAGGTGGCGCGCGCCGAGCACGTAGTCGGCCACATAGTCGTCGCACGACAGGTGGCTCGCCGCCGAACCCTTGCGGAAATATTCGACGGTCGGATCGCTGCCGTCGTCGTTGCGCGACTTCAGCTGGAAGCCGGTCGGATAGCGCGGATCGACGGCGACGCACGACGCGTCGATGCCTTCGCGCTCGAGCGTGTCGAGCACGTAGCCGCCGAACGAATCGCGGCCGACGCGGCTCAGGTAGCCGACGCGAAAGCCGAGACGGGACAGGCCGATCGCAACGTTCAGGTCGGCACCCGCGATCCGCTTCGTGAATTGCGACGCCAGCGCGAGGTGGCCTGGCTCGGCGGCGACGAACATCGCCATCGCTTCGCCGTAGGTGACGACATCGATTTGCTTGTGCATGTGTGGAATTCCTCTGGATCCTTTGCGCTTTCCTTCGCGCTTCACGCGGCCGCGAGCCACGCGACGCGATGGCACGCATCACCCGCCAGGTCCGCCGCATCGAACGGAAACTCGATCCCGCGCGGCGCATGTTGCGGCAGCACGGCCAGCACCGCGGCGACGAGCGGATCGTGCGCGGCGGGCGCCACCGCGAAACGGCGCGCGCCCTCGCCAACGACGGCCTTGCAATGAATGTATTCGACATGCGGCGCAAGCGCTTGCGCGCATTCAAGCGGTGCTTCGCCCGGCCATTGCCAGTTGCCGATATCGAACGTCATGCCGAGCGCGCGGGGCGCGCCCGCCGCGTCGAGCGCCGCGAACAGGTCGCGGAACTGCGCGAGCGCGCCGCCAACCGGCAACTGGCCGTTCTCGACGACGACCCGCGCGCGCGCCTGCCGCGACAGCGCGACGATGTCCGCCGCGTGCGCATCGCCGGCAAAGCCGCCGAGCTGGAATTTCACGAAACGCGCGCCGAGCGCGTCGGCTTCGGCGAGCGTGTCGCGCAGTGCGTCGGCATCGAGCGCGCCCGCGTCGGTATACAGCGTCGCCGGCGTCGAATAGACCGACCAGAGCCCGTGCGCCGCGAGTTGCGCGCCGAGCGCCGTCAGCGCGTCATGCGCCGCGTCCGCGTCGGACGCGAACAACTCGCGCCGCACCTCGAACCCGGCTGCGCCCGCCTGCGCGGCGGTCGCAACGAATGCCCGGTGGCCCTCCTGACGCACCCGGTCCATCCCGAATGCACTCGCCACGATCACGATGTCTGCCATTTTGCCCTTTTTGACCGGATTGGAACCGGTTCCATTTGCGTGAGACGGATGGTGCGCCTCACCATGGACGCACGCCATAGAGACAATCCCTAGGGTCTGTTTACATTCGCCGCGTCGCGAAATCGACCACTCAGGCCGCGTTCTGCGCGAGGCTCATCGCGAGGAACTGCGCGGCGACCCGCGATGGCGCGCCGCCGTGCGGCACGAGGATCGAGAAATGGCGCGTGAGCGGCGCGGGCGCGAACGGGCGCAACACGAGCGCCGCATCGTCGTGCCGCAGCGACATCGCCGACACGAAGCCGACGCCCATCCCGGCCCGCACGGCCTCCTTCACGGCCTCGACCCCGGCGATCTCGAACGCGACGCGCATCGGTGCGCCCGCGTGCGCGAACGCGCGCTCGACGAGCTGCCGCACGCCCGAGCCCTCTTCCCGCAGCACGAGCGGATACGGCGCGAGCGCATCGAGCGTCACGCCGCCTTCGTGCGCCGGGTCCGCGAGCGGATGCCCGGCCGGCACGATCGCGACGATCTCGTCCTCATGCCACGTGTGGACCGCCGTGCCGGGCGGCAGCGCTTCGCCGGGCGGGCCTTCGATCATCGCGATATCGAGCGACGGCAACGCGGCAACCACGTCCGCGGTGTTGCCGCTCATCGTCTGGATCGCGACCCGCGGCGCGCGCGGCTGGAACTCTGCGATCAGGTACGGCAGCAGATAGCTCGCGGGCGTCGTGCTCGCGCCGATCCGCAGCGTGCCGGCCTCGAGCCCGCGTACCGCATCGCGAAACGCGCGCGCCTGCGCGAACGTGTCGCGCAGCGCCTTCGCGTACTGTGCGAGCTGCTCGCCGGCCGGCGTGAGACGAATGCCGCGGCCGTCGCGCTGGTACAGCGGCTCGCCGAACTCGTCCTGCAGCAGGCGCAGCTGGCCGGACACCGCCGGCTGCGACAGATGCAGCGCGAGCGCCGCACGGCTGATGTTCAGGTGCTCGGCAACCGCCGCGAAAGTTATCAGTTGATCCGGGGTCATGGGGATGAATTATCGGCTTTCCGGATAGTTTACGTCACAAATCACAATTTTTCATATCGATATAACCAAATTAGGATTAGGGCATTGAAATGACGATCCGATCCGGGTTCCATCATGTCTACTGCTCCGACTCCCCATCTCAGCCACGCCGCGCCGTCGATGCGCGGCCAATTGAACGGCGTGCTGTTCGTCGCGCTGTTCGCCGCCGCCGTCACGAGCGTGTCGCAATTGCCCGCGATCGCCGGGCTCGGCCTCTCGCCGCTGATCGTCGGCATCGTCGCCGGCGCGTTGTACGGCAACGCGCTGCGCGACGGCATGCCGGCCAGCTGGGCCGCCGGCGTCAATTTCTCCGCGCGCAAGCTGCTGCGCATCGCCGTCGCGTTCTTCGGGCTGCGCGTGAGCCTGCAGGAAATCGCGCAGGTCGGCCTGCCGGGCCTGACCGTGTCGGTGCTGGTGGTCGTCAGCACGCTCGTGATCGGCACCTGGGCCGGCATGAAGCTGATGAAGCTCGACCGCGATTCGGCACTGCTGACCGCCGCCGGCAGCGCGATCTGCGGCGCGGCCGCCGTGCTCGCGTTCGAATCGACGCTGCAGTCGAAGCCGCACCAGAGCGCGATGGCGGTCGGCAGCGTCGTGCTGTTCGGCACGCTGTCGATGTTCATGTACCCGCTCGCGTACCACGCCGGGCTGCTGAACCTCGACCCGGCCGGCCTCGGCCTGTTCTTCGGCGGCACGATCCACGAGGTCGCGCAGGTGGTCGGTGCGGCGAGCGACGTGAGCCCGCAAGTCGCGCATATCGCGACGATCGTGAAGATGACCCGCGTGATGCTGCTGGTGCCGGTGCTGCTCGTGCTCGGCTGGTGGCTCGCCCGCTCGGCGAAGGCAACGGCCGACGGCGCGCAAGGCAAGCGCAAGATCGCGGTGCCCTGGTTCGCGCTCGGCTTCCTCGGCTTCGTGATCGTCAACTCGCTGAACGTGCTGCCGGCCGACGTCACGCACACGCTCAACGTGCTCGACACCTTTGCGCTGACGATGGCGATGACGGCGCTCGGCATCGAGACCCGCGTGTCGCAGATCCGCGAGGCCGGCCCCCGCGCGCTGACCACCGGCCTGATCCTGTACGTGTGGCTGATCGCCGGCGGCTACGGCATCACCTGGGCCGTGCAACACTGGCTTGGCTGATCCGCGCCACTCCACCGCACGCGCCGCGCCCGCCGGGAAGGTTCTCCCGCGGGCGCGGCGCAGTGCTATGCTTCGCGTCGTTTTCCACGGTCCCCGCTCAGTCGTGCTCTCGTTCCTGCTGAAGCTGCGCACCCGCGCCCAAACGCTGTTCCGCCTGTCGGACGCCCATACGATGCTGATCTGGTCGGTGATCGTCGGGATCGGCGGCGCATTCGCGACGATCGCGTTCCGCGAAGGCATCGCGCTGGTGCAGCACGTGGTCTCGGGCAGCAGCGGCAGCTTCGTCGAGATGGCGAAGCGCCTGCCGTGGTACATGCGCGTCTGGCTGCCCGCCGCGGGCGGTTTCCTCGCCGGCTGCGTGCTGCTGCTCGCGACCCGCAGCGACGCGAAAGCGCGCAAGACCGACTACATGGAGTCGGTCGCGCTCGGCAACGGCGTCGTGCCGGTGCGGCAGAGCCTGTGGCGCAGCGTTTCGTCGCTGCTGACGATCGGCACCGGCGGCTCGATCGGCCGCGAAGGCCCGATGGTGCAGCTCGCCGCGCTCGCCGCGTCGCTCGTCGGCCGCTTCGCGCACTTCGACCCGCCGCGGCTGCGCCTGCTCGTCGCGTGCGGTGCGGCGGCCGGCATCACGTCCGCGTACAACGCGCCGATCGCCGGCGCATTCTTCGTGTCGGAGATCGTGCTCGGCGCGATCGCGATGGAGAGCTTCGGCCCGATGGTGGTCGCGTCGGTGGTCGCGAACATCGTGATGCGCGAATTCGCCGGCTACCGGCCGCCGTACGAGATGCCGGTGTTCCCGGCCGTCGCGGGCCCCGAGGTGCTGCTGTTCGTCGTGCTCGGCCTGCTGTGCGGGGTGCTCGCACCGCAGTTTCTGCACCTGCTCGACGCGTCGAAGAACCAGTTCAAGCAGCTGCCCGTGCCGCTGCCGGTGCGGCTCGCGATCGGCGGTCTGGTCGTCGGCGTGATCTCGGTGTGGATTCCGGACGTGTGGGGCAACGGCTACAGCGTCGTCAACCAGATCCTGCATTCGCCGTGGACCTGGCAGGCGCTCGTCGCGGTGCTGGTGTTCAAGGTGCTCGCGACGGCGGCCACCGCCGGCTCCGGCGCGATAGGCGGGGTCTTCACGCCGACGCTGTTCGTCGGCGCGGTGCTCGGCTCGCTGTTCGGGCTCGGCATGCAGGCGCTGTGGCCGGGCCACACGTCCGCGTACTTCGCGTACGCGATCGTCGGGATGGGCGCGTTCATGGCCGGCGCGACGCAGGCGCCGCTGATGGCGATCCTGATGCTGTTCGAGATGACGCTCAGCTACCAGGTCGTGCTGCCGCTGATGGTGTCGTGCGTCGTCGCGTATTTCGTCGCGCGCGCGACCGGCACGACGTCGATGTACGAGATCACGCTGCGCCACCACCAGGATGCGCAGGAACGCCTGCGGATCCGGACCACCCAGATGCGCGAGCTGATCCAGCCCGCGCAGACGGTCGTGCCGCTCACCGCGAGCGTCGCCGACATGACCCGCGTGTTCCTCGAATATCCGGTGAAGTACCTGTACGTGACCGATGACGCCGGGCGCTTCCGTGGCGCGGTCGCACTGAAGGACATCACGTCCGACCTGCTCGACCGGCGCGAAACGGCCGACAAGACGGCCGCACACTACGTGCACACGCCGTTCCCGCTACTCACGCCCGACATGCCGCTCGGCACCGCGCTCGAGCATTTCATGTGCTTCCAGGGCGAACGGCTGCCGGTGATCGAAAGCGACGCGGAGCCGACGCTCGCCGGCGTCGTCTACAAGACGTCGCTGCTCGACGCGTACCGGCGGATGACCGGCGAGCGCTGAGCGCACGGCCTCCCCGCGCGCCGCCCGCAGCTCGCCGCCCGCAACGTCAGTCAGGCGCGCGCCCCAGCACCGCCCACGAGAAGAACCCCGCGAGCACGGCCTCGGCCGCCTCGGCCGACACCGGCTGCGGATCGGTCGCGTAATACGACTGCACGCCGTCGCACAGGCACATCAGCCCGAGCGCGAGCGTCTCGGCCGGCAGCCGCAGCGGCGTGCCCGAGCGCTCCGCGAACGCGCGGATGATGTCGGCCATCCGCGTGCGGGTCTCCTCCAGGAACTGATTGAACTGCACGCGGAACTTCGGGTCGCGCGCCGCCTGCAGCTTGGCCTCGACCCACAGCAGGAAGCACCGTTTGTCGATGTGCATGCGCCGGTAGTACGCGAGCGCGGTCGCCTCCATCTGCTCGCGCGTGCCGCCGCCCTCGAAGATCTGCCGCAGATCCCCCTGCACGGACGCATGGTCCCGCTCGAGCAGTTCGAGCAGCAGCTCCGCCTTACTGTGGAAATTCGAATAGAACGCGCCCCGCGTATAGCCGGCCACGGCGGCAATGTCCTCGACGCTCGCGGCGACGTAACCTTTCTTCAGAAAAATCGACTGCGCAGCATTCAGCAGACGCTCGCGCGTCTGGTCCTTGCTCTGCTCCCGGGTCAAGCGCATTGGTTTCATGCCGCGAAGTCTAGCACCAATTACCTTTCAAATTCATCTTTGCATTCAGATACAGCACTGTATTAGAATCCACCCCAGCATCCGAAAGATCTTGTCCGCGCGCACCGTGGCGCGCCGCTTGGGGCAAGCGCCCGCCGCTTGCCGGTTTCGTCCCGCACTTACCGCTTCTGGGGGTTTCGTGAATCGCTCCGGTTCCCGTGCTGCGCTGTTCATCGGCGCCGCACTCGTCCTCGCCGCCTGTCATCCGAAAGAATCCGCGCCGCCCGCACCCCGTCCCGTCGTCGCCCAGCCCGCCCGCGCCGACGGCGTCGCGGTGTCGCGCACGCTGCCCGGCGAAATCCAGCCGCGCTACGCGACACCGCTGTCGTTCCGCATCGCCGGCAAGATCGTCGAGCGCAAGGTGCGGCTCGGCGACACCGTGAAGGCCGGCCAGGTCGTCGCGCTACTCGATCCGTCCGACGTCGAGAAGAACGCCGCAAGCGCGCAGGCGCAGCTCGACGCCGCGTCGCACCGCCTCGCATACGCAAAGCAGCAGCTCGACCGCGACCGCGCGCAGGCCCGTGAAAACCTGATCGCGACCGCTCAGCTCGAGCAGACCGAAGATGCGTACGCGTCGGCGCTCGCGCAGCGCGACCAGGCGCAGCAGCAGCTCGCGCTCTCGAAGAACCAGCTCCGCTACGCGACGCTCGTCGCCGATCACGACGGCTACATCACGGCCGAGCAGGCCGACACCGGCCAGAACGTGTCCGCCGGCCAGCCCGTCTACCAGCTCGCGTGGGCCGGCGACGTCGACGTCGTCAGCGACGTGCCGGAAGCCGCGCTCGCGTCGCTCGCGCCGGGCCACGGCGCGTCCGTCACGCTGCCGTCGCTGCCGGGCCGGCAGTTCGCCGCGAAGGTCCGCGAAGTCGCGCCGGCCGCCGATCCGCAAAGCCGCACCTACCGCGTGAAGCTGTCGCTCGAACGGCCCGATCCGGCGATCCGCCTCGGGATGACGGCCGACGTCGCGTTCGACGGCCTGCCGGCCGACAACGACCCCACGACGATCACGCTGCCCGCGACCGCGCTGTTCCACGACGGCCAGCATCCGGCCGTGTGGGTCGTGCGCGCGAAAGACGACACCCTCGAGCTGCGCCGCGTCGACGTTGCGCGCTTCAACGAGCGCACCGTCACCGTGTTCAGCATGACGCAAGGGCGGCAAGGGCTGCAGCCGGGCGAGCGTGTCGTGCTGCAGGGCGTGCACACGGTCAGCGCGGGCGAGAAGGTCCGCGCGATCGCGCCGCTGCACCCGGAGGACTTCGCGTCATGACCGGGTTTCGCGAAGAAGGCCGCTTCAACCTGTCCGCGTGGGCGCTGCGCCACCAGGCGCTCGTCGTCTACCTGATCGTGCTCGCAACGCTCGCGGGCATCCTCGCGTACACGCGCCTCGCGCAATCCGAAGACCCGCCGTTCACGTTCCGCGTGATGGTGATCCGCACGTTCTGGCCGGGCGCGACCGCGCGGCAGGTGCAGGAACAGGTCACCGACCGGATCGGCCGCAAGCTGCAGGAAACCCCGGCGATCGACTTCCTGCGCAGCTACTCGCGCCCCGGCGAATCGCTGATCTTCTTCACGATGAAGGATTCGGCGCCCGTGAAGGACGTGCCGCAGACCTGGTACCAGATCCGCAAGAAGGTCGGCGACATCGGCTATACGCTGCCGCCCGGCGTGCAGGGTCCGTTCTTCAACGACGAGTTCGGCGACGTCTACACCAACATCTACACGCTCGAAGGCGACGGCTTTTCGCCCGCGCAGCTGCACGACTACGCGGACCAGCTGCGCACGGTGCTGCTGCGCGTGCCTGGTGTCGGCAAGGTCGACTATTTCGGCGACCCCGACCAGCGGATCTTCATCGAGGTCAACAACGCGCAGCTCACGCGCGTCGGCATCTCGCCGCAGCAGCTCGGGCAGGCGATCAACGCGCAGAACGACGTGTCGTCGGCCGGCGTGCTGACGACCACCGACGACCGCGTGTTCGTGCGGCCGAGCGGCCAGTTCGACAACGTCGCCGCGATCGCCGACACGCTGTTGCGCATCAACGGCCGCACGTTCCGGCTCGGCGATCTCGCGACCGTGAGGCGCGGCTACGATGAACCGACCGTCACGCAGATGCGTGCGTCCGGCGAAGGCGCGGCCGGTTCAAGCGCTACCGGCAAAGGTGCGACCGGCAAAGGTGCGACTGGCCAACGCGCGGCTGGCAAGGCCGTGCTCGGGATCGGCATCACGATGCAGCCGGGCGGCGACGTGATCCGCCTCGGCAAGGCGCTCGACGGGCAATTGAAGGCACTGCAGGCGCAACTGCCGGCCGGCCTCAAGCTGACCGAAGTGTCGAGCATGCCGCACGCGGTCGCGCGCTCGGTCGACGACTTCGTGGAAGCCGTCGCCGAAGCCGTCGCGATCGTGCTGGTCGTGAGCCTCGTGTCGCTCGGCCTGCGCACCGGGATGGTCGTCGTGATCTCGATCCCGGTCGTGCTCGCGGTCACCGCGCTCTTCATGTACCTGTTCGATATCGGCCTGCACAAGGTGTCGCTCGGCACGCTGGTGCTCGCGCTCGGCCTGCTCGTCGACGACGCGATCATCGCGGTCGAGATGATGGCCGTGAAGCTCGAGCAAGGCTACAGCCGCGCGCGCGCCGCCGCGTTCGCGTACACCAGCACCGCGTTCCCGATGCTGACCGGCACGCTCGTCACCGTGTCGGGCTTCCTGCCGATCGCGCTCGCGAAGTCGAGCACCGGCGAGTACACGCGGTCGATCTTCGAGGTGTCGGCGATCGCGCTGATCGCGTCGTGGTTCGCGGCGGTCGTGCTGATCCCGCTGCTCGGCTTCCATCTGCTGCCCGAGCGCAAGAAGCATGCGCACGAAGCGCACCTGCCTGACCAGCACGACCACGACCACGAGCACGACATCTACGACACGCGCTTCTACACGCGGCTGCGCGGCTGGATCCACTGGTGCATCGAGCGGCGCTTCGTCGTGCTGCTGATCACGGGCGCCCTCTTCGTCGTGTCGCTGATGGGCTTCTCGCACGTGCCGCAGCAGTTCTTCCCGAGCTCCGACCGCCCCGAGCTGCTGGTCGACCTGCGGTTGCCCGAAGGCGCGTCGTTCGCGGCGACGCTGCGCGAGACCGAGCGCCTCGAGCAGACGATCGCCGGACGCCCCGAGATCGATCACTCGGTCAATTTCGTCGGCAGCGGCGCGCCGCGCTTCTACCTGCCGCTCGACCAGCAGCTGCAGTTGCCGAACTTCGCGCAGTTCGTGATCACCGCGAAATCGGTCAAGGATCGCGAGAAGCTCGCGAGCTGGCTCGAAACCACGATGCGCGAACGGTTCCCGGCCGTGCGCTGGCGCCTGTCGCGGCTCGAGAACGGGCCGCCCGTCGGCTATCCCGTGCAGTTCCGCGTGAGCGGCGACGACATCGCGACCGTGCGCGGCATTGCCGAGAAAGTCGCGGCGACGACGCGCGGCGACGCCCGCACGGTGAACGTCCAGTTCGACTGGGACGAGCCGGCCGAGCGCTCGGTGCGCTTCGAGCTCGACCAGAAGAAGGCGCGCGAGTTGAACGTGACGTCGCAGGACGTGTCGAGCTTCCTCGCGATGACGCTGTCCGGCACGACGGTCACGCAATACCGCGAGCGCGACAAGCTGATCGCGGTCGACTTGCGCGCGCCGCAGGCCGACCGCGTCGATCCTGCGAAGCTCGCGGGCCTCGCGCTGCCGACGCCGAACGGCCCTGTGCCGCTCGGCTCGCTCGGCCGCTTCAAGCCGACGCTCGAATACGGGGTGATCTGGGAGCGCGACCGCCAGCCGACGATCACCGTGCAGTCGGACGTGCGCGCGGGCGCGCAGGGCATCGACGTCACGCATGCGATCGACGGCAAGCTGAATGCGCTGCGCGCGCAGTTGCCGGTCGGCTACCGGATCGAGATCGGCGGCCCGGTCGAGGAAAGCGCGAAGGGGCAGAATTCGATCAACGCGCAGATGCCGCTGATGGCGATCGCCGTGTTCACGCTGCTGATGATCCAGCTGCAGAGCTTCTCGCGCGTGCTGATGGTCGTGCTGACCGCGCCGCTCGGGCTGATCGGCGTCGTCGGCACGCTGCTGCTGTTCGGCCAGCCGTTCGGCTTCGTCGCGATGCTCGGCGTGATCGCGATGTTCGGGATCATCATGCGCAACTCGGTGATCCTCGTCGATCAGATCGAGCAGGACATCGCGGCCGGCCACGGACGCTTCGACGCGATCGTCGGCGCGACCGTGCGCCGCTTCCGGCCGATCACGCTGACTGCCGCAGCCGCGGTGCTCGCGCTGATCCCGCTGTTGCGCTCGAACTTCTTCGGGCCGATGGCGACCGCGCTGATGGGCGGCATCACGAGCGCGACCGTGCTGACCCTGTTCTACCTGCCGGCGCTGTACGCCGCGTGGTTCCGCGTGAAGAGCGGCGAGCGCGATGCGCCGGACAGCCATCCGCCGCACGACGGCGAAGGCGGCCCGTCAGGCGGCAGCACGCCGCCCGCCACGCCGTCGGGAGCCTGATGATGAAACTGTCGATGAACCTGATGACCAGGACCGTGCGCGCGATGGCCGCCGCCGGCCTCGTGTCGCTCGCCGGCTGTGCGTGGTTCGGCCCGAGCGGCGAGCCGCCCGCGATGCCGTCGCCCGCGCACTACGGCGCGGCGCCGCAAGCCGAGCAGACGGTCGCCGCGCAAGGCGTCGCGCAGCAGTTCGAGGTCGGCGCGCAGCCGGTGCCCGACTGGTGGCGCGAGTACCGCTCCGAGCCACTGAACGCGCTCGTCGACGAAGGGCTGCGCAACAGCCCGACGCTCAGCGCCGCATCGCACACGCTGAACGCGGCGCGCGAGCAGCTGCGCGCGCAGATCGGCAGTTCGATGCTGCCGTCGATCGACGCGGGCGGCCAGGCCACGCGCCAGCGTGCACTCGGCGTGCCGATTCCAGCGCTCGGCGCGCCGACGCTGCTGTACGACACGTTCGTCGGCCAGATCGAGGCGCGCTATACGATCGACCTGTTCGGCGCCGCGCGCTTCGCGAATCGCGCACTCGAGAACCGCGTCGACGTCAGCGCGTTCCAGCTCGACTCCGCGCGACGCGCGCTCGCCGCGAACATCGTCACCGCGTCGATCACTGCGTCGGTCCTGAACGCGCAGATCGACACGACCGAGCGGCTCGTCGCGCTCGCCGACGCGCAGGCGCACGACGCCGAGCGCCGCTACGCGCTCGGCGCCGGGTCGCGCACCGACGCGCTGAACGCGCAGCAGAGCGCGGCCACGTTCGCGGCCAGCCTGCC
>NZ_JAAGPL010000202.1:0-15093 GCF_017104785.1 Burkholderia sp. Ac-20353
GTCGCGGCTGCGCGAAACGACCTGCAACTCTGAGTCATGCTCTGACATAGGTGTCCACCTCCGTTTGGTGGACACATGCTGGCCTCTCAGAGCGTCACTGGGTAGACGTCGTTAGTCGATCGCATACGATGAAACGGCTTGAGCGTGGCCGCTTCATCTGGCCGCACGCGGATGGAGGTGTCGTCTGCCTGAGCCAGGCGCAGCTGTCCATGCTGCTGGAAGGCATCGACTGGCGTCAGCCGGTGCGCACGGCGGCGCCGACCTCTGCGTTGTAAACCTGCCGGCCGGCGCGTAGACTGCCGGCATGACGATGGCGAACGCGTACCCGGATGACATCGAAGCGCTCAAGGCCCTGCTGCTTGAGCGCGATGCCCGTATCGGTCTTCTGGAAGACGTGGTCGAATCGCACAAGGCAGCAACGGCGACGGACAAGGCAGAAATCGAGCATCTGAAGCTGCTGATTGCGAAGCTGCGCCGCATGCAGTTCGGCCGCCGCTCGGAGAAGCTGGACCACCAGATCGAACAACTCGAACTACGCCTCGAAGAGCTCGAGGCCGACGAAGGCGCAGCCCCCGTCGAGATCCCCAGGACGCCACGCACGGCGCCGGAACAGGTACAACGCAAGCCGTTACCGGAACACCTGCCGCGCGAGATCCAGACCCATTGGCCCGAATCCCGTGAAACTTGCACGGCGTGCGGTGCGCTGATGAAGCCACTTGGCGAGGACGTCTCGGAACAACTCGAATATGTGCCGGCGAGCTTCCGAGTCATCCGCCATGTGCGACCGAAGCTGGCATGTTCGTGCTGCGATCACATCGCCCAGGCGGCTGCGCCGAGCCGCCCCATCGAGCGAGGCATGGCGGGGCCGGGACTGCTGGCCCACGTGCTGGTCTCGAAGTTCGCGGATCACCTGCCGCTCTATCGGCAGTCGGTGATCTATGCGCGCGAAGGCGTCGAGCTGGATCGCTCGCTGCTGGCGAAGTGGGTGGGTCACAGTGCGGCGCTGCTGCAACCGCTCGTCGACGCGCTGCGTCGGCACGTCATGGCGGCAACGAAGCTCCATGCCGACGATACGCCAGTGCCGGTGCTTGCGCCGGGCAATGGCAAGACGAAAACCGGACGGCTGTGGGTCTACGTGCGCGACGATCGGAACTCGGGAGACGTGACGCCGCCGGCGGTCTGGTTCGCCTATACGCCGGATCGCAAGGGCATCCACCCGCAGCAGCATCTTGAATCGTTCAACGGCACACTGCAGGCCGATGCCTACAGCGGTTACCAGGCGATCTACGAAACGGGACGCGTCGCCGAAGCAGCATGCTGGGCACATGCCCGGCGGCAGTTCTACGAATTGCACGCGGCTCGCCCGAATGCGTTGAATACCGAGGCGCTGGAACGCATCGGCGCGCTATACAAGGTTGAGGAAACGATCCGGGGCAAGCCGCCCGACGAACGCCGGGCGCATCGGCAAGCCCACGCCCGGCCACGGCTAGATCGGCTCCACACATGGCTGACGGCGATGTTGGAGACGCTCTCGCGCAAATCCGACACGAGCCGGGCGATCCTCTATGCGCTGAATCGGTGGGACGCGCTCACGCGCTATTGCGATGACGGGCGGCTCGAGATCGACAACCTGCCGGTCGAACGCGCGCTGCGCGGGGTTGCCATCGGGAGGCGCAATTACCTGTTCGCGGGGGCGGACTCGGGTGGCGAACGCGCCGCGGCAATTTACAGCCTGATCGGCACGGCGAAACTCAACGGCGTCGATCCCGAGGCTTGGCTACGCTTCGTTCTTGCACGCATCGCAGATCACGCGATCAACCGCGTCGACGAACTCATGCCCTGGGCCGTCGCAGACAAGATCTCTACACCGGCATAAACGCCGCTGGCGTCAAGACGGCACTGGCTACTCGCTTACTACCGTTTCGCTGGTTGTGACACTTCATCGTTGGAAGAAGTCGACTTAAAAATCAAAGAATTTACATCTGGCATGAAATCGGCCTATGAGCGCTGGCTGGAAATCGAGTACGGACCCTCATCAGCTCCCTCGGAACACGACACAGTGTGAGCTTGGCAGTATAAAAATGCCAGCTGACGAGTCGTTGCACTAGTCCACTCGCAAAATCTGTGGCTTAATTTCGAGTGCGATCTTTTTCCCAGTTAACTCGATTTTCTGCTTTGTGGAGAGCTCGCATTCCCACGCAACGAGAACCCTCCATCCCAGTTCGTTAAGCTGGGCGGTGACACGTTTGTCTCTACCGACATTCCTCTCGAATTTCTCCATCCAGAATTGCGTGTTGCTCTTGGGAATGGTGGCAATACTGCACCCAGCATGTCGATGCCAGAAACAACCATGGACAAATACAACAGTCTTGTAACGTGGAAATACTAAGTCAGGTTTTCCTGGAAGACCGGCACCATGAAGGCGAAAGCGTAACCCCAGTCGGTGCAGGGCTCTCCTCAGTGCGAGTTCGGGCTGGGTGTCCCTCCCTCGAATCAGGGCCATCCTTTCCGAGCGCTCTCTGGGAGAAAGGAAGTCGACCATCGTGTTGTCCTACGTATTCACCAGGGCAACCTTCGACAGTTCGTAGAATGGCGTCCCCCTGATGAATTCCCCAGCTACGTCGTGCGTCTTATAGAGACATTCGTGCAAGCCCAGCGCCTTGATACGCTCAGCTACCTGTTGCAAGGCGGTCGGATCGTTCAAACCAAGCGGCCCGAGATCCTTCCCGGATATGTTCGGCACCTTGTGCAGAAACCAGGTGAGCAGCATCTCACGGTAATCCGTGGCCCCAGCCTTGAAATGACTCAAGTACTGGGATGCAAGGATAACGCCCATGCCGAACTCACGGCCTTGCAGCAATACTTTTCGCAAGACATCGAACTCGTATTGCATGATGTTGTCCGCCTCGTCCACGAGGAGCATCGAATCCACAACTCGCATGTCCCCATTCATCCCGAGAAACGGGCGCTTCGGGACCTTCAGCATGCGCTCATAGAAGACGTTGAGCATGATTGCAACCAACATGTTCTTGGTGCGATCGTCCTGACCAAGGTCGTTCAACGCAATGACCACCACACCTTTGAGGAATTCGTCCGATCTGATAATCGTGGCGCGGTCCTCGGCGAACAGCTCCATGTCGATGATGTCGCCAAGGATGCCTGAAAGAGAGTCAACGCCACCTTTCAGGGCTGCCACATAGTTGCGGTGAACATCGTGAATTGTTGGATACGTTCCGTCCGTGTACGCCTTGTATGCATCCTTGATCGCGTTCTTCAGCCTGTCACGTTGCACTGGTCCGATACCAGGATAGATTTTGTCCAGTACATCTGCAAAGAAGCGGTAACGTTCCAGCCAAGGGCTCACGGCTTGTGATGAGGCTGAGAGGTCAAACAAGTTTAACGGCAAGTTGTGTGGACTGATCACACGTGCGCCTGTGGCCTGAACAAAATCCTTGGCGCTGTAGTCCTTCTTGTAATCGAAGATGAGGACATTTGGCTTGATGCCCCTGTTCCCCCCTCCGCCGTTGGCGATTTGATAAACAAGCGACTTAAGCAACTGTGTCTTGCCGGTGCCAAGGTCACCCACGACACCCATGTTCATTTGGTTGAGCGCTGTGTGGCCAAGATTGAGGTGACAGACACGCGACTGGAAACCATCTAGCGTATCCCCAACCCTCAGATCAAGACCCGTTTGGCTCGAGTCGTTAGCGACGCTCCCTGCGGCCTCAACCCGCATCTCCTGTTTGGACGCCGGCGTCTGTGGCCCATTCAATTCGGCGGCACTAAATTTCGACTGTTGGCCCGTGCCCCCGTCGTTCTTCGTTGCAGTCACCGTTACCGAAGAATCTTCCGACGCCACCAGCACTGGTGCCCGTTCGTCCAAGGGCACAGTGGATGTAGGCATTGCCATATCAACAGTCGTCACTGACGGCAGCAAGTCCCAATCGGCCAATCTGTCCCTCATCGACTGGTAAAAAGCAGAGGCCTGGCTACGAACAATAAGGCTCGCGTCAAGCTGCGATAGTTCGATCGTTTCCGGAAAGCCGTCGTTGTCCGTATCGCGTGCGCTACTCGGGTTGGAGCCATCGATCACGATCAATCGCCCATGATCGTCTACTTCCACTGCCATTTCGGAGGAAAGAATTGCTTCCATGACCTTCGATTGCAAGTCAGACCATTCGCTCGCGCGACCACTTTCCGCCAGATGCTGGCTGTATACACGAAAACCATAACCAATCATCGAAACAATCAAGTTCTGATATGCCAACCGCCAAAGCAACAATTCCTGATCGTCAGAATAGATCTGCTGCAATGCCTGCAATAAGTGTGACAATGACCTTGCTTGCCCTAATGCCTCCTGTCGCAATGCAACAGTCATCTGCTCTCCGCCACTGCGGTTCTTCACTTCGACCGGCGTCAATTTGCACCTGACAGACGAATCACTGATCATCAGACCGACCACGACGAGATCCGGGCGATGCATGGTTGGCTTCTTGATGGCCTTGCCAAGGTCGTCTAGATAGCGCTGAAATGGATCTACGGGAATTACCAGGGCGACATGGTGCACACCGTCCTTTTCCACCCATGGCTTCAATAAGCCGTCGTCCCCACCAGATGCCCTGAAGCTATCCTGTAGCAAACGGGTAGCGACAAACAGGCCTAGCTCCCCAGTGGCTCCGGAATTGCCTGCCGACAGCCCGCGTACTGTCGGAATGCCTCGTCGTGCCACTTCTTGAACGATGGTGGATAGCTCGTCGCGCGAGAAATCATCACACTCTGGCAGGCGCCGTAGCACTAACCGCATCATGTCGATATCCAATTCATCGATGCTCGAAAGCAGGTAGTAACCGTTGCTGTCGCCTGACCTGCCGGAATACGACGGCAGCTCGTAGTCCCAAAGATATGTGCCTTTAAGCCAGTTGCCAAGGAAGCAGGCTGGATCCACCGACGAGGAGGAAACGGCCACAAACTCCGCCTTTTCCAACGAGTTCTTGACAGCATTGATACTGGGTGCAAATACATAACCCATAGGGCTGGATGCCCAACCCTCTAATTTCACGATTGCGTTGGCCGTATTGTCTGCGATGCCATCGCCAGAAATACATGCCGGGCCAGCGACGCGTGATTCACAAAGGAATTGCCCGCCACCCGTTTTTTGTTGTTCTCGGATCCTTGCCCGTACTAGACCACCCACCCCAAGTGAAGACGATAGCCTCGTCGGCAAGGCAGCGGCATTCGAGGTCTCCAGTTGCGCAATGATGGCAAGGTCGTGCGAATTGGTCGACTCCGGGGCCGAATACCACTGGAGAGCGTTGGAGGTATCTTCGGCCAGATTCGCGATCTCAGCATCATCAGGGCGCACGTCCTCGCCCCTTTCGTCGAATACGTGAATTTCGCTCGCACCAATGCTCAATGCACTGCGACGGTCGCTACCTTCCCCGAAGAAATGTGCGCGGCCCCAAGACAGGATGCCTTCATTACAAGCGTTGCTCTGGCCAGCTGCACTGGAAACCAAAACACCAATGACCGGCTTGGCGACAAGCAACGCGCAGATATCATCCATCGCGCGATGGACCTGAGAAACACTAAAACCACTGGAGATGCCACCAACCAACAGCCCCATCTCGCGATCAAGTGGTGCTGATGCCCCGAATTTGGCCAGTCGATCCAGTCGGCTGGTGTTCCATAGAATGCCCCAATAATCGGAGTTACACTCCACGGAGAAGTACACGACATCATTCATGCCACCGGTCGCGTCGCGTAGCGGTAGCACGATGACGTCGGGCACGCAGTCCGAATCCATGATGCTAGCTGCAGGACAAGGTAGCTTTCTGGACGCCAGATACATCGCACGTTGCGCGAGGCATTGCCAAGCGAATCGAATCGGGTGAAGCGGCGAAACAACAATCGCGTTCGGGATTTGCTCCAGCGTTACGCGATCGCTTTCTAGTTCCATCACTAAACCGATATCGCACCAGCACGCTTCCGCTGGTGAAGAAGAGAGCCAATCAAGGTAGGAGCGGATATATATATCAACCGCCGACTCGAACTCCTTATCTGTCACCAGCAATTCACCGAGGTTGGCAGATTCGACCAAGTCATTTCCATCCTTCCCACGCACCTTTGCGGCAATAGCCTTCCTTGCTGCAATGAAGGCCTCTGGTGGCTGCATCTCGGCCGGTGTCGGCCGGGGATCGTTCAAAAACCTGCCAGCCGAGAAAATCGTGTCGTCGGGCGACGACCATTCGCGCCGCCGCCATTCGGATGCGTAGTCCGGGGCAAGCACGAAAGGATAGTAGGATTGCCCAATGCAGGCCTCGTCTAGCATCCATCCCTGCAATTGCGCACTTCGCGCCTGACTGTTTGCGTGCACCGCCCGCGGTACGCGTCCGCCATCGCGTCTGGAATTACGCGCGAGATGGAACTCAAAGTAACTGTTGCACTCCTCCGCATCAGATTCGTCAGTTAGCAGGCAAATGCAGACTTCCTCTGTCTTGGATGCCCCCGGACGTTGCACGTCGAATTTATAGAAACGCTCGCCACCGGCTTCTACTTCCATGCCAAACTCGCCATCGGTCACACGCCCGATCCGCGCCGGCTCGACGTCGTTATCCTCGCTGCGGCATCGAGCCTCCGTGGAAACAATCTCCACGTCCGGGCGGGTATAGATGTCCAGATAGTGACGTCCGACCCCAGACATCTCCAATGTCGTCTCGATGGTCTTTCCCGAAATGAGTTTCGGAACTTTCGCCTTGTTCGCAGTACGCGAGCAAACAACTAGCCCCGGCTCCCAGGAGGCCAATGAAATCAATTTGACGGTGGTTTTTCTGGCGTCGAGTCCTATTACCTCTGCGACATACCTCACAGGGGTCTTGTGCAATGGGATCGAATCGTCCTTGAACTCTAGCACGTCCTTTCCGGCCAGAATCCATTCTCTTTTGTTTGCTGCGCCCCCGGGTGCCTCACGGGTTACGCGGACTTGCACGTCTATTGCCCCTTCTGGCACCTGCACCTGAATCTGGATGCGAGCGACATCGCGGACCACGGGCACGAAACCTTTCATCTGAAAGGCGAGCGGATTCATGCAAGAAACTTCTATCTCTGCATTGACCACAGCCTCTTCCAGCAGGGACTCCCATCTCTGCAGTGTCAGTGCCTTCCACCAGCTTGGCGCCGGATTGACTTCGTCCGGTGCATAGAAGAATGGCATCGAGCGCTTCAATGAGGTGACAACCTCACATTTGTGACGAATATGCCTTAGAAAAGCATCCAAATGGATGATCTCTTCTTCGTCCCTCGCGCGATCCTTAAGTTGCTGAATGCCACTGCCCAGATTGACACTTTCGAATTTATCAACGAGCGCCTCGGAAATGGACACCTTGCGCTCGACGTCAATCTTCCCATCCTCGGATGGTGGAAACCCTGCGGCCAGGCTGACGCGAGCATCCAATTCCATGCCAGAATCGCGCAGTTCCCAAAGCCGACTTACGACTTCCCATGCGCTGATCCTACTTGTGTGATGCTGGTCAGCAGCATCCGCCGCCTCCACCGCCTTGTGGATTAGTTGGATTGCGCTCTCGAGTTGCGTAGGATCGCCGACACCAAGTCCTTCCCTCACCATTTCCTGGATGAAGGGGTCAGTCCACCAGGTGGAAATCAGTGCGCCACCTTCATTGGTAGCCGAGGCAACACCGAATGCCTTGCGAGTGGATTCATGAGTGTCACTTACCTGCCCTCCGGGGGCAACCAACGTCAGGAAGACACCACAGTTGGGGGCATTACGGATGCTGGCCAGCCCATGGAACGAGCTCAGCCCTGATTGGTCGACCCTCGCCACGCGGGCATCTTCTGGCACATGATCTACTTGGAGCACGACCGGATAGGAAATTTCCGCGCCGTCTGCTGCCTTGGCTATGAGCAAACTGCCATCACCGGCAAGCAACTCGAACACGTCCCTTAGCATGGCTGGCGGCGGTGCACAGAACACAGCGCGGCACTCCCGACTTCCGCCAGAGAGAGACAGGATTTCCGCAGCCATCCGATTCTTGACCCATGTGGCCATTGCGTGTGCAAGCTTGCTCAAGACACCACCAATTTCAGTTAGCAAAAGGAGGAACCAACAACATACCGCTTTCTGCGTCCGGACTATCCAGCACTAAACTCAGCATTCGTAACTGGCGGCCAAGATCGCTATCATTTAGGCCATGGAGGTCAAACTCAATACCATACGAAGCCAGATGCATAGCAAGTCGCTGCACTGAGCGTGGTCCATTTACCTCGTGCAAACAACAATGGGCCATAGCCAAAACCGATGCCGGCCCGAGCGTAAGAAGCCAAGGAGCATTCCGGGCACGTCCACGCTTCCTCAGGAAATATCCCTGATCGTAGCCGCGAAGCGTTTCGTCCATTGTCTGGCGCTGGCCCAGGGTATATAGCGCGAATTCCATCAAATTGGCGCCAATGCCTTTCTTGCAGGCAATAGTGCGAATTTCACTGTCATGCAGCTCGTGATACGAATCCATAATTCTTGCATCTACAAGTTTCTCTCTCTGAGACTCGATCGTCGCAATGAATGTCCGGATTTCTGCCACGGAGCTCAGGTTAGTGACAGGTTCGCCCATTTCCTCCAGCGCCCATAGCACCCGATTAAGGCCGAGTCTGGCAGACAAATATCTTGATGCATAGTCTCTGAGTGCAGGATGTGCCGGGTGGCCAAAGGAAAGCATTCGTTTCTTTACCGCAAGCATCTGCGAAACGATGTCAGCGTCGGAGGTAGGCACGTTCGTGATGCTCCCCTCGACAACACCACGCACAACCCGCCAGATCCTGTCGCTTACATCACAAAGCCAAAGGACATGGCTAACCGTACCAATTCGTAACACCGCCTCCAACAAACTAATCCACTGGCGCCGGGTCATAGCGGACTTGGCACTAATGATGCCCCTCAAGTCAGCCACGAACTGCTTGGCTGGATATTGAAATAAAGCACGATCCTCTGTTGGAAACCCATCGAGCAACGGCAACCCATTTGGTTGCCAAATAGAACTAGTGTTTCGGCGAAGTTCAAACTCCATTTGGAGCCAACACGCCCAAACATCGTCATTGTTGTTGACGCATAACGCCTCGTGGAGATGCTGCCATGTCTTGGCTGCGGCCTCATTGGACGGCGCCCCCATCTGGATGATTCTCTTGACGAGTTGCCCCGGGGTCCAGGGATGGCCACTCAATCTAGGAGCGCCCGAATACAGTGCTGTATCGGGCACCACTGGAGAAAGCGACATGAAACGCTTCGACGATTGCTGCGACACCTGGGGACTTTGGACAAGGCGATCCAGAATAGTGCGCCAGGTGTCTGGTTGAACGGCGCCATCCGCAGCCTCCTTTTTCCGCGCTTTATCCGCTGCCTTCCTCAGATCGTCCCCGAGGCCCTTTACTTGCTTCTCGGTGACATCCTTGAATCCCGATGCCCGATAGAGCGAAGACAACACTACCTCGCCTGTTGAAAACTCGGGAGCCGGACGAATGTTGAACACCGAATCTTCGAATGCACTGTGCGACACGGACCACGGTGCCTCGATAAATCGCTGCACCGACATCAGGCTTTCTCCTTGTGGACGAGGAACGTCCCAAAATTACGCACGATAACGTCATCCCGGATTCCAAGGCGAATTTCACTTCCCTCGAGTGCCTCTTCGTTGCGCACGACGGCACCTGCCAATTTTGCGCGCGTGGTATCCAAAAGTGCCACGACCGACCGAGGTAGCGATGCTGGCACCATTCCCTTTCGCAATGACTTCGTTGCCTTGAAGAGTTCATAGGTGAGCGCAACAGGCTGTGCCGTCCTGCCTGTGCCAACACTCAGAAATCGCACCGGAGATCTTGGTCGATTGCCATCAGGTGGCATTGGCATGGGTCGGACCTTTTGTATATCGGTCGTCAACATTACTCTACGCTCCGGTGGAGGAAGAGGTTCACCAAATGTCGTATTCAAACTAACGAGGAACCGCCGATCCTTGTTCAGCAATCCTTCTACTTGCTGTGTGGCAAGTTGCAAGGCAGAAATGCTGCCATTGAGAATCTGATTGAATTCACCCAAAACATCGGAGTCCTTGGTGATGCCAGACCTCACCCCGATAGATCTGCGTGCAATCCTGCAGGCGACAAGCCTAATAAATGCCTGGATGCGCCCAGCAACAGCAGGTTTCCGGCGCCAGATGGATTCATCCGAAAGATAAGTGTCCGCTGATTCAAGCACCTTGAACAAATCAATCTCAAGCACCGACAAGCATTGGTACTTCTGAAGAAAAATCCGTGCGTCCTTAATGGAAAGACTGAACCTCCGGTCCAACTCCTCGAATTTGATCGTGGTATTAGCACTAACAGCCACATTCAGATTTGGACTAGCGAACGCAGGATCAAGATAGCTACTCATTCCGACCAACTGTGTGCGTAAGGTAGTAGTAGACTCTCTTCGTTTGTCGAGTATCAGAAACTGCAGCAAGCCAGCAAACACTGGGTGCCCATCTAGTTTCAGGTCCTTGATGTCATTCCTGAGCGCAACAGCCTTCTCTACAGGCCATTCCCCGAAAAGCGCATGTTGGTATTGCGTGGAAACCAGCTTGAATAATCCTCGGATCCGCTTCGTCTCCGCCTTAATTGGGTCCCGTTCTTTGGGGAACAGCAATGATGCGGCCCAACTACACGGCCTGTAGCCTCCACTAGCGGCCGACTCAGTCGTCCCCGCAAGCATGAAGGCAGTCAGCGAAAAGAGGTCACGAAAATTCCATCGCTTCCCGCTGGCGAGCTCGAACCAACGCAGCATACGTATGTACGAGGAGCGATGTGGCTCACCTGCAAGCAGTTTCCTATTTGTACAGAACGGGCAATGATCGCCAGCATCACAATGCCCGAATTCTGGCCAATCCTGCTCCCGGATCGCTACATCTAGTATTTGACGTGCGGCGGACGTAGATTCATTTGATTCATCGACTAGCGACTCTACGTCCATTGGCCAAACCGCGAATCCTGGGTAGGCATCCAGCGGCCAGCAGTCGATCCCCTTGGCGCCCGGAGAGGCGGACTGAACCACTTGCTTGATCAATTCGCCCACATCTGATTCACCCCGTTCAGTAGACAGGATCAGCGCGTCGTCCAACACCCCACGGTTCACGCAAGCCATGTATACATAGCCTTTGCGGTCTTCTAGGAGTCGACGTATGTCATTGCAAAGGTGTTCAGCTGGAGTCGTGCTGTCATCACCCTCTCCCTCGGAGCCATCTTGGACGATAGCGATCTCCGAGATCTGGCTGCGGTCCGGGAACTTGGTCCTGCGAGCCCGAACAAGCCGCCCGGGCATCCCGGCTTCCCCTGAATAACTGTCCGCGAATTCTGCTAGCAAGGCACCATCAAGCCGCATCGCCGCGTCGAGTTCCCCGATCGTGTACTCGATGGCTTCGGTTTTACCGTTGCCAGGCCCCCCGATCAGAAGGACCGCCTTGGGCGTATCCTCGTTGCCACTGGCTATGTCTCGCGCCCAGTGAGACAACCGCTCGAGCAAGCGGGTTTTGATCACCCCCCCCGACGGACGACCGCTCCCGCCATAGAAGAGCTTTTTGACGCCCCCTGCCTTGTCCCCCGACCAATCCAACAATCTCTCAGGATATTTATGCATTACTTCCCCGTAAGGTCAGTCACGCCCGCAGAAACCCTCTGGAGCATTCAGGCATAGGGGACGACTCGATTGCTGGTCGCTCAATCATTTCCCCTCGCGCACCCCTATGCAGCAACGGCCACCGGTTCTTGTTGGCTTGCCGCGCTGGATTGACTACTGTGTGTTGATGCTTGTTCTAGCTTGCCAAAGATGTGAACGACTGCGAGACCAATTGCCTCGGCGAGCAAGGGAGGAACCGCGTTGCCTACCTGGGTATACCGAGGGCATTCTTTTGTGCGTCGAGTCCCCCCAGTCGTGAATTTGCCGCGAAAGTGGAACCAGTCTGGGAAGCTTTGAAGCCGGGCGCTTTCCCGCACGGTTAGTATCCTAGGCTCACAATAGTGGAGCACGTCATCCGGCAATGTCGTAATCGTCGGGGCAGGTTCCCAAGGAGACATCGGGAAGATCCTATGCTTCTTGAGTCCGAATTTTGCCCGATTTTTTTCGTTCATCCGAACGCCTTGCGCGCATTCTTTGATGATCTTCTTGAAACGCGCCTTCACGTCGTCCCTGTGTCGTGCGAGACGCATACTATCCATGGCATCGTTGCGGCAGTGTTTGTGCATCAACCGCTGGTAATTTGTCTGCGTTCCACTGTACACGGCCTCCTCGAATCCATTGGGAGAGGCAGGATCTGTGCATGGTTGCGTGATCGTGTCACAGACTAACAGGTCCGAAATCGCGTCTTCTACGGAAATCAGCTTAGTTTTTGGCAAGCCATGCTTGGCCAGCATCTCGATACGCATGGAATCGAGCACCTCGAAAACATGCGTACCCGCCTCCTCAAGCTGGGATGCTAGATCCTTCTTGATCCCAAAAACTATTAGCCTAGAACGACGCTGCGGGACGCCGAAGAGCGATGCGTCTACGATCTTGCCGTAAACAGCGTAGCCGATAGCTTCGAGGCTTTTCTTTAGCTTGTCATAAAACGATTCGGCCGCTTGTTCCCTCGCCCCGTCGTCTCCCTTCTTGCTGGAGTGTGCGACCATCATTCCAGGCACATTCTCGAGAATCAGGATAGATGGCTTGATGGCATCCACGACCTGTACATATTTTTCGAAGAGCTGATTGCGTGGGTCGTCCTCTTGCCGCCGACCGGCAAAGCTGAATCCCTGGCATGGTGGGCCTCCGGCAAGTACCTGAATTTCTCCTTGCAGTTTGACAAGGTTCGTGTAGTGCTTGTCTAGCAGATCGTCTATTCCCCAGGCTTGTTGTTCTAACCAAGACGGCCATGCAAACTTACTGATGGGAACTTTCCTGTCACCGAGAAAATTCTCGGCGAAGGTCTCGAAGGCCATGGGGTCGCGCTCCACGGCGAAGTGCCCCTGTAGACCTGCCATGGATAGGCCTAGCGATAGGCCACCACAGCCCGAAAAGAGGTCAACGAATTTGTACTTGGGCATATCTTGGATGGTTTTTCCCTGGCTTTAGACTGCACGGCATGCCTGCTCAGCATGTCCAAGGTTGCCAACAAAGGGGTCATGTTGTCCTGATAGGACCATCCGGAAACGAAACCTTATTGACGAAGGTCGCTGATTTTACATGGTTGCTCCGCACCGATGCTAGTCACCAAAGAGGCGGACCCTTCCCGGAAAGTTACTGTATGCATATACAGTAATACGCATCCTCTGGCAAGGCGTTGTTTCACGCATAGAAACATGCCGGGCTCTTGTCGTTACACTGCATAGATCTCACGTGACAAAGAACGGCGCCCCTGACCGAGGCGAGTTTCAGAGTCACGTCGTCATTCGACAGGTGCCTCGGCGTCACGCCATAGATCCATTTGATGTGTGGCCGACCCCAGCTCTACGCCGCCGATGCAACGGCGCCTCAGCACAATCGTACGGCCAGCCAATACGTCTTGACGACCGAGTTTAGGCGGCGGTCGAGAGAGGCTGCCAGCGATGCGGCAGCAGCGCATCGATGTCGCTGGCCTTGTGGGTCGGCAAGCGTGTGAGGACGTCCTTCAGATAGGCGAGTGGATCGAGCCCGTTCAGTTGCGCCGAGCGAATCAGGCTCATGATGGCGGCCGCGCGCTGACCCGCGCGCAACGACCCGGCGAACAGCCAATTGCGCCGTTTATGCCGATCTCGGCATAAGAGGCGCAATTACTTGTTCGCGGGTGCAGACTCAGGTGGCGAGCGCGCTGCCGCGATCTACAGCCTCATCGGCACGGCGAAACTCAACGAGGTCGATCCCGAGGCGTATCTGCGCTTCGTGCTCGCGCGCATCGCAGACCACGCGATCAACCGTGTTGACGAACTGATGCCGTGGGTCGTCGCCGATCAGCTTCGCGCAAACGCCTGAAGATCCAAAGCGCCTGTCAAGACGGTGCTCGTGCAGCGCTTACTGCGGGCCAGTCTGCCAGAACCCTGCAGACGGCGGAAGCGAAACTGTTTACGTCCCGCCGGACTCAGACGACACGGATCACGCCGTCCTCGCCGATGCGTTGCCACGGCAAGCCCAGCACCAGGCCGGCGAGTTGTTCGTGCGTCAAGGCACGCTGCTTGGGTTCGCTGCCGAGGTGCGGCCAGGCGAACTGCCCCTGGTTCAGGCGTCGGGAGGCCAGCCAGATGCCCATCCCGTCGTGAATCAGGACCTTCATGCGGTTGGCGCGCCGATTGGCGAACAGATAGGCATGGTATGGGTGAGCTGCGCCGGACACCTTGACCACACGCGCCAAGGCCGTATCGAAACCGGCGCGCATGTCCAGTGGATCGACCGCCAGCCAGATCTCGTCGACTCGGATCACCGCAGCCACTCACGCAGCCAGGCGGCGCACTGGGTTGCCTCGGATACCGGCCAACTCACCGTGATCGACTGATCTCCCCGGCGCACCTCGATGCGGTTCTCTGGCGAATGCGGACTCGGCGTTCCCAATGCCACCGGCACAAAGGCTGGCAGTGACGGTGGCGTGGCCCGGTGGACGACCCAGCGGCCGCTTCGGAAGTCGACCTTCCGCCTTATCGATCCAGCGCCGCAGCAGATTCGCGTTGAGCCGGTGTTCCAGCGCGACCGCCGACCGATACGCCGATTCCCTGGCAGGCCGCAACCACCTGCGCCTTGAACTCCTCGCTGTAGCGTTGCCGACGACGACGCTCCGGGAGTGATTCCGATTCGATAGTGTTCACGTGTCCGCTTATCGTTAGGTGGACACGATACTCCCAAGCGTCTCGGTCAACTCAAGACGGGTTGGCTGGCTGCTTACAGACGGTGGGCGTGGGTGGCGCGGGTGGCCCCACGCATTTCCGCCGCCCCAATGCAAAAACCCCCGCCTTTTGGGCGGGGGTTTCTGGCTTAGGGGAGCCTGACGATTACCTACTTTCACACGGGAATCCGCACTATCATCGGCGTAGAGTCGTTTCACGGTCCTGTTCGGGATG
>NZ_JAAGPL010000203.1:0-14738 GCF_017104785.1 Burkholderia sp. Ac-20353
CGGCGGCCACGACGCGCCGAGCGTCGCGACCGGCGCCGCTCCGGCGCCCGACCAGATCGCGCGCGGCCGCTATCTCGTGAAGGCCGCCGACTGCGCGGCCTGCCATACCGCGAAGGACGGCGCGCCGTTCGCCGGCGGCGCGAAGCTCGATTCGCCATACGGCACGTTCTACGGGTCGAACATCACGCCGGACAAGGATCACGGAATCGGCAGCTGGAGCGCGGACGACTTCTACGCCGCGCTGCACGACGGCAAGGCGCCGGGCAAGCGGCTGTATCCGTCGATGCCGTACACGTCGTACCGACAGCTCACGCGCGCCGATACGGACGCGATGTACGCGTACCTGATGTCGGTAAAGCCGGTCGCGCAGGAAAACCGTCCGCACGAGTTGTCGTTCCCGTACAACCTGCGGTTCGGAATGGCGATCTGGGACCTGATGTTCCTGAAGGACAGCCTGCCCGACGCATCGACCGGCCAGTCCGCCGACTGGCAGCGCGGCCGCTATGTCGCGAACGCGCTCGGCCACTGCGCGGAATGCCATACGCCGCGCAGCTTCACGGGCCAGCTCGACGGCGCGAAGCCGTTCGCGGGCGCGGCGCTCGGCCGCGTGGCCGCACCCGACATCACGCCGGCGGGCCTCGCCGCGCGCGGCTGGACGGGCGCCGACCTGCAGACGTTCTTCGGCGTCGGCATCGCGCCGCAAGGCTCCGCGTTCGGCGAGATGTACCCGGTCGTGCACCTGAGCACGCAGTACCTGACGAAGGACGACCTGCGCGGGCTGTCCGTCTATCTGCTCGGCGACACGCCGCCGGCGCCGCAACCGGTAAAGCCGGTTTCGGCCGACGCGGCGCAACTCGCGGCGGGCCGCTCGGTCTACGTCGCGGTCTGCGCCGGCTGTCACGGGCTCGGCGGCGAGGGCAAGCCGCACGTCGCGGTGCCGATGAACGGCAACTCGACGCTGCGCCAGCCCGATCCGCGCAACCTGCTGGTCGCGATGCTCGACGGCATCGACGAGCAGAAGTTCGCCGGCGTCGAAAACATGCAGTCGATGCCGGGCTTCGCGCAGACCATGAGCGACGATGAACTCGCGCAGCTCGCGAATTATCTGCGCGCAACCTGGGGCGGGCAGCCGGCGAGCATCACGCCGGCCGACGTGAAGGCGATGCGCTGACGGGGAAGGGCGGCGTGGCGCCGCCGCGCGAAGCCGCCGGTTTGCGGCGCTCGTGCACGGCGGCCCGTGAGGCGGAGGGCGAACGGTCAGTAGCCGCCGCCACCTCCGCCGCCCCCGCCACCGCCACCACCTGCGCCGCCGCCTCCACCATAGCGGCCGACGGCGTGATTCTGCGAAGCGCCGTTGTCGGACATGCATCCCGCGGACAGCAGCAGCGTCAGCGCTGCGACCACGGCAGCGACCCACGTAGTCGATTTCATCTGATCCTCCAATAGACGGGCGGGCGGCCCCGACACCCGCGCGAACACGAAACGTTCCGGACGACCGGCTTATTCCATCCGATCGTCCGCCAGCAGCCGCGCCAGCACCTGCGCGACCACCCGGTCGCACTGCGCACCACGAAAATCAAACGCGTCGCGCGCAGCCAGATCGAGATCGAGCGCAAGCGACGCGCGCAACATCCGCCGCGCGCGATGGTGCCGGCTGCGCACGGTCGCCTCGGGCAGCGCGAGGTGTTGCGCGGTCTCCTCGACGGTCATTTCCTCCACCGAGCGCATCACGAACACAATCCGGAACGCCGGCGGCAGCGCGTCGATCCGGCGCTCCAGCAGGTCCCGCAATTCGGCGCGCGACGCCGACCGTTCGGGGGAATCGGACGAGATATCGATCATGTCTGCCTCGTCGAGGGCATCGTCGGCATCGCACATCGGCATCACGCCGGCTCGGCGCCGCGCGCGCCGCACGCGGCCGAAGCACTCGTTCAGCAGCAGCCGGGTGAGCCAGGTGCCGAGCGTCGCGTCGCCGCGAAAGCGCGCCATTGAACTGTACGCGGACAGGTACGCGACCTGGAGCGCGTCCTCGGCTTCCGCGTCGTCGCGCAGGATCGCGCGGGCGAGCCGGAACAGGCGCCGGTTGTGCCGCCGCATCACGAGTTCGAATGCGCCAGGATCGCCCGCAACGACGCGGCGCACGAGCGCGGGTTCGTCATCGAGGGCGGGATACGCATGCGTGTCGAGAGAAATCGTCATCGCGCACCTTTGTCGACGCTCATTGCACGTTCAGCGTCCCGTGCATCGTCGGGTGGAACGTGCACGAATAAGGAAACCGGCCACGCTCGCGCGCGACGTAGTGCCACGACGCCTGCGGCGCGATGCTGCCGGAGTCGAACGCGTGGCCGTCGGCGCTCGCCGTATGCGGAAACAGATCGCGGTTGATCCAGACCACCTCGTCGCCGCGATGCACTGTCAGTTCGGCCGGCGCGAAGCGCATCTGCTCGATCACGACCACCTGCGATCCGGCGAGCGCGCCGGACGACAGGGCCAGTGCGCCCAGCCACACCGCGCCGGCGCAGCGCCGTCCCCACGGGCTTGCACGCGACGGCGCCGCCAGCGCGTCATTGCGCGCCGTCACTGCCTTTCCCCAGCGTCGACTGCAGATGGCGCGCATGCTCGAGGTGCGCGACGAACGCGGGTTCGACCTTGACGAGCAGCGCCTTCAGTTCGGCGTTCTTTGCGGACGGGATCAGCGTGTGATCGATCGCGGACAGTACGGCTTCATGATAGGTCACCTCATGGTCGATGTACGCGCGGTCGAAACGCGCGCCGTCGAGCTTGCCGAGGGTCTGCAGATTCGTGTCGCCGCCATGCTTGAGGTCCATGCTGGTGGGGTTCTCCTCGGGCGTCACACCCAGCTTGTGGACGAGATCGACCGCCGCCTTGTTGACCCCCGTGTGGTCGGTCACCATGCGGTCGGCGAACGCCTTGACGTCCTTGTTGTGCGTTTTCGATTCGGCCAGTTTCCCGGCGTCGATGTCGACCTGGTTGGCCGTCACGACGATCGCCGCGATCTGCGGATCGGTCGGGCCGGCCTGCTGCGCGGAAACGGGCAGGGCGACGGCGAGCAGGGCGCTGCACAGCGCTGCATCGAAGATCGTGTTCATCCTGAATCCTCCGAACAATGACGGGCGGCGCGATGCCGCCGTGTAATCGCGGTTTGAAACTCGGTTCGAAGCCGCTCAACCGATTGGATGTCACGTGTGGCGCGCGCGTTTCCCGCGCGATGATGGTTCCACGGCGCGCCACCGATACGCTTTTGCACTCGCGGAGCTGCCGGCCTATATTTATGTCACAAGATGACATATAGCCGAAAAACGCCCCGTCGACGGGAGTCAGCGATGCAACCGACAAACCGCAAGGCCGAAACGGGCGTGACGAAATCCGATCTGGAGCAGCTATCCGATTTTCGCTACCGGCTCAGGCAATTCCTGCATTTTTCCGAACGGATCCTTCACGACGCGGGGCTTACCCCGCTGCAGTACATGCTGATGCTGCACACCTGCGCGTTTCCGGACCGTTCATGGGCGACCGTCGGTGAAATCGCGGAACGCCTGCAGGCGTCGTCGCACGGCACGGTCGCGCTGGTGACGCGCTGCGAGGCCGCCGGTCTCGTCACGCGCCGGGCGAGCCTGCACGACCGCAGGCAGGTCGAGATTCATCTGACACCGAAAGGCGAAAGCTGCTTGCGTACGGTCGCGGCCCTGCACAAATCGGAGATCCGCTCGTTCGGTTGGGCATTCCAGGATGTGACCGCCCCGAACGCGTGAGCGCCGCACGCCGAGCGCGGCAGTCGCTTGCGACCGAACGCCTGCCGGACGCGCGTGCCGCGCGTTCCGGCCCGATTCGCTCAACGATAGACGAGATCTGCTCGGCGATTTTGCGCCCACGACGCTTCATCATGACCGAGCGCCACCGGTTTTTCCTTGCCGAAGCTGACCGCTTCGAGTTGCGTTTCCTGCACGCCCAGCGTGACGAGCGCGCTCAGCACCGCTTGCGAGCGGCGTTGCCCGAGCGCGATGTTGTATTCGGACGTGCCGCGCTCGTCGGTATTGCCCTGGATCAGCACGCGCTGCGCGGGGTGGCGGCGCAGGTAATCGGCGTGCGCCTGCAGCAGCGACTGGAATTCCGGCTTGATCGCGTTGCTGTCGAAATCGAAATAGATGCTCCGCTTCGCGAGCGGACCGTTCGGATTATTGAGCTCGTCGGCCTGCGTCGTGACGACCGCCTCGTTCGTCGCACCCGGATTCACGGCGGCGTTCTCAGGCGTCTTCGCCGCGTGGTGGCAACCGGCCAGCAGTGCCAGGACCACGATCACCGCGTATCGGTTCATTTTGCTCATCGTTCGTCTCCTGCGGTTGACTGCGTTGACTACTCGCGGATGCGCGCGACGCGCGGCCCGTCCAGCGCAGGCGACACGACAGAAGGCGGCGCCGGCGCGCCGCCCGAAGCACTGGTGCGGTTCCGCAAGCAGGCAACGGGAAATTGGAAGGTCGTCGTGTCCGGCTGGCTTGTTGCACGAATCCCTGCAAATAGCTTAGGAAAAATGTCACAACGTGACCAGTTTCGCAGGATGCGTCGCGTCAGCGGATCGTCGAGGTTCTGCGACGCGGGTTTGTTGCGGAACATGCGCCCCGCGAGATCGCAGGTCGATCCGTGACAAGGGAAGAGGAAGCCGCCGGGGCAGTCGTCCGGCAGGTTCGGCTGCGGCCCTGGCTGGATACGACATTTCCAGCGTAGGCGCCGAGGATTAACGCACGCTTAAGCGGGCACTTATCGGATGAATGGACAACTGGCTGACGCCGGCCGCACGACGCGCGCGTTGCGCATCACGCGGCCGGTGCACGGCGATCGACCGGAAATCGATCAGAAGCGGTGCCGCAACCCCAGCGCGACGACGACCTGATTGCTGTTGGCCGACGGGGTCAAGGTCCACACCGTCGCATTGAAGGCCGGGTTGCCGTTGCCGCCGCTCACGCTCTGGTAGACGCCTTCGAGGTAGGCATCCGTGCGCTTCGAGAACGCGTAATCGGCTTGCGCGACCACCTGGTTCCACTTCGGACGGGTTTGCCCCGTGCGAGAGTCGAAGCGGCCCATCGTATACGTGTAAGCGGCGCCGACGCTCAACGCGTGCGTGACGAAGTAGCGCCCGTCGATCGTGAAGTTGTCGAAGACCAGCGAGTTGCCCTTAAGCGCGGCGATGCTGCCGCCCTGCAGCACGCCGGTCACGCCATCGGTCGAGGAATGCGACCATGCGGCGCCGACCGAATGCGGCCCGAACGCATACCGTCCGGCGACGGCCCAGATCTGCTGGCTGCCGCCCGTGATAGTCGCGGAGCCGTCCGTCGTGCTCAGTGCGCCGTTCGGATTCGCCACGTTCCGGTCGCGGTTGATCTTCAGGTAGCCGGCGCCGAGCTTCAACGGCCCGTTCGCGTACGAAAGCCCCGCGCTCCACGCCGCGTTGTTGCCGAACTGGCCCGGCGTGTTCGAGAAGCCGTACATCGCGCCGAACGTCAGGCCGCGATACGTCGGGCTCGTGTACTTGACCGCGTTGTTGATGCGGATGTTGCGGTTCGAGTCGTCGTTGTCGTACGGATGGACGGCCAGGTTGCCGCCCCAGCCGGGCCCGGACGCGCCGAGCGGCGTCACGAAATCCAGGATCAGGTCGTACTGGCGGCCGAACGTCAGCGCGCCTGCCGATTTCGAGCTGACGCCGACCCACGCCTGACGGCCGAACAGGTCGACGCCTTTCTGCGACAACGCGCCGGTCGTGCCCGAGAAGCCGTTCTCGAGCGTAAAGATGGCCGCCAATCCGCCGCCGAGATCTTCACGGCCGCGCAGCCCCCAGCGCGCCGCGTTCAACGCGCCGCTCGTCATCGCCCAGTTGCTGCTGCCCGGCGAACCGGCTCCGTGGGTCCGCTGGTTGTTCGCATAGGTGATCGACGTGTCGATCAGGCCGTACAGCGCGACGCTGCTTTGCGCGTGGGCCGCGCCTGCGCCGAAGCCGCCCAGGCAGGCGATCGCGACGGTCCCCGCAATGCCGCCGGCCCGCCTGCCGCTGGCCACGGCGTGAAGTCTGGCGAGGAGGGTGTGGTTGCGTGTTTTCTTATGTCGATAGGAATGCATATGATTTTTTATCGGTCGATCCGGCCGGAGTGCCGGCCTGCCGCGCCGGCGGACAGTGAATGGACCGACGGACAGAGCAGCGATTATTGGAGATCGCGCGACCGCCGATTAAGGTGCTGCACAGGAAAGGTCCTCTGCAGGATAGCGCACAATCGCGCAGTGGTCTGGCCTGCAGCGGGGAACGTGGGGAATCTGGCGGAATCGCTGCCGGGCACGGCCGATCGGCCGGAATTCGGGCGGAAATCGGGGAGAAATTCGGGCGGCGCAAGACGGCCGCCCCGTATCGGATCAGTGTGACATCATCACCGGCACCGTCATGCTTTCGAGGATGGTGCGCGTTGCGCCGCCGAGCACGCGCTCGCGCGTGCGCGTGTGGCTGTACGCCCCCATGACGAGGAGATCCGCATGCAGGTCGCTGGTCCGATTGAGCAGCGTCGCGCCGGTGCCGATGTCGCCTTCGCGCGGCGTCGTCGCAAAGGACGCGCGAATGCCGTGGCGTTCAAGGTAGGCGGCGACGTCGACGCCTGCGGGTGTCCAGTCCGGATCGGCATGCCGGCGTTCGACCGTCTCGACGGTGACGAAGCGCGCGCGCTCGAGCAGCGGCAGCGCGTCGGCAACCGCGCGAGCCGCCTCACGGCCGCCGTCCCACGCGATGACGATGGTTTCGCCGAACGTACGGACCTGGCCCGCGTACGGCACGATGATCGCCGGACGCCCGCTGCCCGTCACCACGTCATCGACGAAATGGCGGGCAATGTATGTGGTGCGGTCGTGCGGATCCGTCTGGCCGAGCACGAGCAGATCCGCGTGACGCGCATGCAGTGTCGCCGTCTCGGTCGCGGGGCCGGCAGGCGCCCGCCACTCGACGCTACATCCTGCACGTTCCGCCGCTTCGAGGAAGGCGGTTTCGGCCTGCTTCCGGCGTTCCTCGCCCAAGCGTTCGTACACGGCCAGCTTCAGCGGTTCATTGTGTCGGAGCAATGGCTCGAACAGATCCTGGCAGACCACGTACAGACCGATCAGGTGCGCGCGCCAGCGTTGCGCGAGCTCGAGTGCGAGTTCGACGCGCGCAGCGCTGCGCGGGCTGTCGTCGAGATGAACGAGCAGGGTCTTGTAGCTCATGACGGTTCCTTTTCGGTCGAGGCCGCGGCGGCTCAGGTGGCAACTCATGTGGCAGGTGTCGGCGCGCCGTGGTCATCAGAACGCAGTTTCAGTGCGACATCAGGACCGGCAGCGTCATCGACGCGAGCACGGTACGCGTCACGCCGCCCATCAGCAGTTCGCGCCAGCGCGTGTGCCCGTAGGCGCCCATCACGAGCAGGTCCGCGCCCGTTTCGTACGCGCGCGACAGCAATGTTTCGCCGACCGGCGTATCGGGCGCGCCGGCAATATCGAGTACGTTGACATCCGGTGCATGGCGCGCAAGCATCAGCGCCGCGTCGGCCCCCGGAATGCGCGAGTCCGCGTCGTCGCCCGCGCCGGTGACGGCGACGACCGTCGTTCGTTTCGCCCGTTCGAGGAACGGTATCGCGTCATGCGCGGCACGCACGGCTTCCCGACTGCCGTCCCATGCAACGAGCACGCGCTCGCCGACCGTCGCAAACTCTCCCGCGTACGGCACGAACAGCACGGGGCGTCCCGCGGAGAGCACCAGGTTTTCGGGGAACTGATCGTCGACGAAGGTCTCGGGGTCGTCGGGATTGCGCTGGCCGGCGATCACGAGATCGGCATGGCGCGCATGATGCGGCACCGCGCTGTTGGCCCGTGCGTCGGCGGTGATCCAGCGGCTCGGCACCTTGGCGCGCAGGGTTTCCGCATGGAACAGCCGCTCGAGTGCGGCGAACCGCTGATCGCGCCATTGCTGGTGCTCGCGAAAATAGTCGGCGGACCCGGCCATTACGTAAAACGAACTCGGCTCCGGTGTATAGACGGCGAAGACGCCGGTCAGATGCGCATCGAACTGCCGCGCGAGCCGCAATGCGAATTCGAGGCGCGAATGTGCGCGGTCGCTCGTATCGAGGTGCACGACCAGGCTCTTGTAGCTCATCGTGATCGCTCCATCGACGGTGAACCCGTCAGTGCAACTCAGTCTACGAGGCTGGCTTTCCGCACGGTTGACTCAGATCAACGGCGGTTGCGCCCGGTGGCCGCACAGTGAAGCGCTCGCGTTGCCGGTAGCGTGCATGCGGCATCGGATGGGTCCCGACCGTTCGATGATCGTCAATCGAACCAGCACACCGGCGCCAACATCGATGAGCGAAGAGGACGCCTCTTCGCCGAAGGAAACCCAATGAGAGCACTCGTATACCGCGGCCCCGGCCAGATGGCGCTCGAGCAGCGGCCCATGCCCGAACTGCAGGCGCCGACCGACGCGATCGTCCGGATGACGCGCACGACGATCTGCGGCACCGACCTGCACATCCTCAAGGGCGACGTGCCGACATGCGAGCCCGGACGCATCCTCGGTCATGAGGGCGTCGGGATCGTCGAGCACGTAGGAGCGGCGGTCGACACGCTGAAGGCCGGCGATCACGTGCTGGTTTCGTGCATCTCGTCGTGCGGCCGCTGCGAATACTGCCGCCGCGGCCTGTATTCGCACTGCACGACCGGCGGCTGGATCCTCGGCAACCGGATCGACGGCACGCAGGCCGAGTTCGTGCGGATTCCGCATGCGCCGACGAGCCTGTACCGGATCCCATCCGGTGCGGACGAGGACGCGCTCGTGATGCTGTCCGACATCCTGCCGACCGGATTCGAATGCGGCGTGCTGAACGGCAAGGTGCAGCCGGGCTGCTCGGTCGCGATCGTCGGCGCCGGCCCGATCGGGCTGGCAGCGTTGCTGACCGCGCAGTTCTACTCGCCCGCGCAGATCATCATGATCGATCCCGATCACAACCGGCTCGAGGTCGCGCGGCGCTTCGGTGCGACCGATTGCTGCGACGGCCAGTCCGGCGATCCGGTCGCCGAAGTGATGAAGCTGACCGAAGGTGTCGGTGTCGATTGCGCGATCGAGGCAGTCGGCATCCCGGCGACGTTCGAAATCTGCACGTCGATCGTCGCACCGGGCGGCGTCGTCGCCAATGTCGGCGTGCACGGCGTGAAGGCAGACCTGCACCTCGAAAAGCTCTGGGATCGCAACATCGCGATCACGACCCGGCTCGTCGACACGGTCAGCACGCCGATGCTGATGAAGACCGTGCGCTCGGGGCGGCTCGATCCGAACCAGCTGATCACGCATCGTTTCTCGCTCGACGATGTCGAGCGCGCGTACGACACGTTCGGCCGCGCCGCGCAAACGCATGCGCTCAAGGTGATCATCGAAGTGGCGTGAAGGTGCGACAGTGGCGCGTGGATGCATCAATGCCGACGGTCGAATTTTTCCACCATCGACCGTCCGCTTGCCGTCAGGCACGCTCGCCGATTTTCCAACGTGAGTTGCTCCAGTGCGACCAATTGACGCTCGACGAGCGTCGTCAGATCACCGGGATCCAGCCCGGCGGCATCGGGCGCGCGCCCGATCAGCAACAGTGCGGCGAATTCATGCGGGCTCAACATGTCGACTCTCCTGAATGTCAGCGCGTCGGCGTCTGCCGCGTGGAGCACTCGCATCCGCCGCTCCCGCTTCCGTTGGCCACTCGAGGTCGTCGTGCCGCGCATGAATCAACACTAGGCACCTTCGTGCCGCGTTGCGACGCGCATTTTGTCGCACCGGGCGCGCGTCACCGCGCAGCGCGCGGAATCGCCTGATGCAGCACGCCATTGACGCAGATCAGGCATTCCGACGATGCCACTTCAGCCGATAGGGAATCCAGCCCAATTCGGTTCAAGCGGAGCTAGGATGGACTACAGATCATCTGCCGCCGGAGTGAATCATGAAGATCAGCGAACCGATGCGGGCACCGTCGGCCCCCGACGCGCTGCCGTTGCTGCAACTCGGCCTGCGGCCGTTCTATCTCGGCGGCGCATTGTTCGGCGGCATCGCGATCGCCGTCTGGCTGGCCGCAGCGCACGGCGTGCCGGTCGCCGGACGCGCGGCGCCGCTGGCAGGGCTGATGTGGCACGTGCACGAGATGATCTTCGGCTTCGTCGCAGCGATAGTCGTCGGCTTCCTGCTGACCGCCGTGCGTGCGTGGACCTCACGCGAGACGTTGCGGGGCGCGTCGCTGGCCGCACTCTGGCTGTTGTGGGCGGCCGGGCGGCTGCTGGTCTGGACCGGGCCGGACACGGTTGCCGCTGTCGTCGATTCGGCATTCCTGCCGGTCACGGCGATCGTCTTGCTGCGCGTGCTGCTTTCCGTGAAGAACCGCCACAACGTGTTTTTGCCGGTGGCGCTGCTGCTGTTCGGCGGATTGAACGCGCTGTTCCACTGGTACGCAATGACCGGGCGCGAGGACCTCGCACTCCGAACCGCGTATGCGGCGACGGGGCTGATCGTGTTCTTCGTCGCGGTGATCACCGGACGCATCGTGCCGATGTTCACGATGAACGCGATTCCGGGCTTCACGGTCCGGCGCTTCAGGTTCGTGGAAGCGCTCGCCGCACCGGCGGTCGCGCTGACGTTGTTTGCGGACGCAATCGGCATTCCCGGCGCGTTGCTGATCGGCGCCGCATGCGCGACCGCGCTGCTGCACGCTGCTCGCCTTGTCGGGTGGCGGTCGTGGCGCGTGGGCAAGCGGCCGATCGTCTGGATCCTTCACGTGTCCTGCCTGTGGATTCCGGCCGGATTCGCGATGCTCGCGCTGTCGGCCGCCGGCGTCGTCCCGCATTCGCTGGCGATTCATCTGCTGACGGTCGGGGCGATCGGCGGGGCGATCATCGCGATGATCACGCGCACCGCGCTCGGCCACACCGGACGGAAACTCGTCGCGGGGCCCTGGGAGCAGCTGTGCTATTGGCTGATGATCGGCGCGACGATCCTGAGGACACTCGGGCCGCTGGTCCCGGGCGTGCCGTATGGAGTCTGGCTCGACGCGTCCGGCGCCTGCTGGATCGTCGCGCTGCTCGCGTACACGATCCATTACGTGCCGATTCTGGTCTCGCCGAGGGCAGATGGCCGCGCCGATTGACGGCGGCGGATGATGTGCTCACGTTCGCCGGTCAATCGCCGGCGCGCGCATGCAATGCGATGAATTCGTTCGTACGCGCCGGCTCGGTGATTTCCGTCCACTGAAGATGCGCGTACTTCGGATCGTCACGAAGGCTTGCGAACTTGACGCGGTTCTTCGCGAACGTCGTGTATGACCACAGCAGCACCGAATCCCTCGAGCAGAACGCCATCCGCAGCGATTCGCGGTTGCCGTGAGAAAGCTCCGTGCGCATCAGTCCGCGGCTTATCGTGCGCCAGAGCACGCGCGAGAAAACGGTCCACCGACCGAAGTTGAGCCACACGACGTGCGTCGCTCGCGACCAAAGAACGTCACGCAACGCGCTGTAGTTCCCGTCCGCGACCCATTGGTCTCCAGTCGTCGCTGCGAGCACGGCGTTCTCGAACTGTTCATGCGGAACCGCTGCCCAGTTGGGGCCCCAGTAGAGCCGATCGAGTTCGATGTACGGACAGCCCGCGGATGTTGCGAGCGCATTTGCAAAGGTGGATTTTCCCGATCCGCTTGTTCCGACGACAACGACGCGCATGTATGCCTGCTGCAACCCGGTTCTGACGACGCGTATTGTGCCTCATGCGTCGCATCGCTTCCGGATGCCCGGCGCCGAGCCACGCGGCTCCGGCCCGTGTCTCTGGCGACGGCGGGCTCGCGGCCCAGCCGTGTCCTGCCCGGCATGGCAAATCTGCTCACCACGATCGAGCGAGTTGGTCATCGACGGCCAGCGCGGCATTGCCTAAATTCCCAAGGTTGGTGCGCTTATCCGCGTGCCACGCCACGCGCGAGCCGGCAACCGGCTGCGCGTTCCCTTATCAGCGTGAGACAAAATCGAGCGTGGAGACGACACGATGAGCCTGTCAGAGCCATTGCGTCTGCATGTGCCGGAGCCTACCGGGCGGCCGGGCTGCAAGACCGACTTTTCCTATCTGCATCTATCGCCAGCCGGCGCGGTTCGCCGCCCGCCGATCGATGTTGCCGCGGCGGACACCGCCGATCTCGCCCGCAGCCTCGTGCGCGTGCTCGACGACCATGGCGAAGCCGTCGGCCCGTGGGCGCCGGATCTCGACGACGCGCAACTGCTCGCCGGGATGCGGGCGATGCTGAAGACCCGCATCTTCGACGCGCGCATGCTGATCGCGCAGCGCCAGAAAAAAATCTCGTTCTACATGCTGAGCCTCGGCGAAGAGGCCATCGGCGCCGCGCATGCGATGGCGCTGCGTCATGGCGACATGTGCTTCCCGACCTACCGGCAGCAGAGCATCCTGATCGCGCGCGAGGTGCCGCTCGAACGGATGATCTGCCAGCTGATGTCGAACGAAGGCGACCCGCTGAAGGGGCGCCAGCTCCCGGTCATGTATTCCGATCGCGAAGCGGGCTTCTTCTCGATCTCCGGCAATCTGGCGACGCAGTTCATCCAGGCGGTCGGCTGGGCGATGGCGTCGGCGATCAAGGGCGACACGAAGATCGCATCCGCATGGATCGGCGACGGCGCGACGGCCGAGGCCGACTTTCATACGGCGCTCACGTTCGCGCACGTGTATCGCGCGCCCGTCGTGCTGAACGTCGTCAACAACCAGTGGGCGATCTCGACGTTCCAGGCAATCGCGGGCGGCGAGGGGACGACCTTTGCCGGGCGCGGCGTCGGCTGCGGGATTGCGTCGCTGCGCGTCGACGGCAACGACTTCCTCGCGATCTACGCAGCATCGAGCTGGGCCGCCGAACGCGCGCGCCGCAACCTCGGCCCGACGCTGATCGAATGGGTGACCTACCGCGCGGGCGCGCACTCGACGTCGGACGACCCGTCGAAATACCGGCCGGGCGACGACTGGACCCATTTCCCGCTCGGCGATCCGATCGCCCGCTTCAAGCGCCACCTGATCGCCAAGGGCATCTGGTCGGACAGCGCGCACGACGCGCTCACGGCCGAGCTCGAGGCCGAGGTGATCGCCGCGCAGAAGGAAGCGGAGAAATACGGCACGCTGGCCGACGAGCGGATTCCGTCGCCGGCGTCGATGTTCGACGACGTGTACAAGGAGCTGCCCGCGCATCTGCGCCGTCAGCGCCAGGAACTGGGAGCGTGATCATGGCGCAACGAGAAGCAACGACGACGGCGACGCAGCCGATGACGATGATCCAGGCGCTGCGCTCCGCGATGGATGTGATGCTCGAGCGCGACGGCGACGTCGTCGTGTTCGGCCAGGACGTCGGCTATTTCGGCGGCGTGTTCCGCTGCACCGAAGGGCTGCAGACGAAGTACGGCAAGTCGCGCGTGTTCGACGCACCGATCTCGGAAGGCGGGATCGTCGGCGCGGCAGTCGGGATGGGGGCGTACGGGTTGCGGCCCGTGTGCGAGATCCAGTTCGCGGACTACTTCTACCCGGCGTCCGACCAGATCGTGTCGGAAGGCGCACGGCTGCGCTACCGCTCGGCCGGCCAGTTCACCGCACCGATGACGATCCGGATGCCGTGCGGCGGCGGCATCTACGGCGGCCAGACCCACAGCCAGAGCCCTGAGGCAATGTTCACGCAGGTGTGCGGGCTGCGCACGGTGATGCCGTCGAACCCGTACGACGCGAAGGGGCTGCTGATCGCGGCGATCGAGAACGACGATCCGGTGATCTTTCTCGAGCCGAAGCGGCTTTACAACGGGCCGTTCGACGGCCATCACGAACGGCCGGTCACGCCGTGGCAGAAGCATCCGGCGAGCGCGGTGCCCGAGGGTTACTACACGGTGCCGCTCGATTCGGCCGCCATCGTGCGCGCCGGCAGCGACGTGACGGTGCTGACCTACGGCACGACGGTTCATGTGTCGCTGGCCGCAGCCGAGGAGACGGGCATCGATGCCGAGGTGATCGACCTGCGCACGCTGTGGCCGCTCGATCTGGACACGGTCGTCGCGTCGGTGCGCAAGACCGGGCGCTGCGTCGTGGTTCACGAAGCGACGCGCACCTGCGGTTATGGCGCGGAACTGGTGTCGCTCGTCCAGGAACATTGCTTCTACCACCTCGAGGCGCCCGTGGAGCGCACGACGGGTTGGGACACGCCGTATCCGCATGCGCAGGAATGGGCGTATTTTCCCGGCCCGAGCCGGGTTGGCGAAGCGTTGCGACGCGTGATGGAGGCTTGACATGGGTATTCACGTCATCAAGATGCCGGATATCGGCGAAGGGATCGCCGAGGTCGAGCTGGTGGCCTGGCATGTGGAAGTGGGGCAGACGATCAAGGAAGACCAGCCGCTCGCCGACGTGATGACCGACAAGGCGGCGGTGGAGATTCCGTCGCCCGTGTCGGGCAAGGTGCTGGCGCTCGGCGGCAAGATCGGCGAGATGATGGCGGTCGGCAGCGAGCTGATTCGCCTCGAAGTCGAAGGCGACGGCAACCTGAAACCGGGCGCCGACGTGCGCGAGGCCGCGGTGGCCACGGTGGCAGATACGGCCGTTTCCGCCGTTGCAGCCGCTGTCACGGCGCCGGCTGCCGCTGCGCCTGCCGTATCGTCCGCGGATGCGGGGC
>NZ_JAAGPL010000204.1:0-250 GCF_017104785.1 Burkholderia sp. Ac-20353
GGGGTGGGCGGATCATTAAAAAAAAAAAAAAAACAAAATTCACATTAGACGCGTTTACATCAAATCAATCTAAATCGATACCACAATACACTATCACTATCTAGTCAGCTGCTGTATCATTTATCACATCTATCACTGTTCCATCTAGTGCTGTCACCAGCTTCTTGCCTATCACATTCCAGTTAATGTCCAGTTGTCATATTTCTGCATCTCAACGTATGTGCTCATGTTCCGCCATCTCTGTATTAGA
>NZ_JAAGPL010000205.1:0-15038 GCF_017104785.1 Burkholderia sp. Ac-20353
CGGACCTGCCGGCGCTGTGCGCGCACCTGGCCGGCGCACCCGACGGGCGGCTGTCGCCTGTCGCCGCACCGTGCGTCGACGGCCGGCTGGCGTCGGCCGCGCCCGACCTCGCGGACGTGATCGGCCAGCGCGGCGCGCGGCGCGCGCTCGAAGTCGCCGCAGCCGGCGGGCATCACATGCTGATGGTATGTTGTTAGGACCCGCATTATACTCGCGGCATGAAAGCCTATTCTTACCTCCGGTTCTCGACCCCTGAGCAGGCCCAGGGTGACTCCTTCCGACGACAGACCGCCATGGCTGAAGCCTATGCCCAGCAGCACGGCCTAGAGTTAGACACCGCCCTCCGCTTTGCAGACAAGGGCGTGTCGGCTTTTCGGGGCAAGAACGCAACCGGCACGGGGGCGCTAAAGCTGTTCCTCAGGGCCGTGGAGGATGGCGAGATTGAGGCGAATTGCTATCTCCTGGTTGAATCGCTTGACCGCATCACCCGGAACGTCATCACGGATGCGCAGTCGCTGTTCCTCCGCATTGTGAGCGAGGGGGTAACTTTGGTGACCCTCGCGGACGGCAAGGTGTACAGCAAGGCAGCCATTGATGCGAACCCGGTCGATCTGATTATGTCGCTGCTGGTCATGATCCGTGCTCATGAAGAGTCGCTTACCAAGTCAAAGCGCCTCAAACAGGCATGGGCGGGTAAGCGTGCCAAGGTGGAGTCAGAGGGGGCGGTCCTAACATCCAAGGTTCCCGCGTGGCTTCAGGTGGCAGACGGTCGCATCGAAGTAATCGAAGACCGCGCCGCTGTGGTCCGCCGTGTCTTCGCGCTCACCCTAGAGGGCCAGGGGAAAGAGACCATTGCCCGGACGTTCAATGAGGAGGGGATCGCCCCGTTCGGGCGTGCCCAGCAATGGCACGGGTCCTATGTCCACAAAATTCAAACCAACCCGGCCTGCATCGGTACGCTGACAACCCGCACCCTGGAGCACGTCGACGGCAAAGCGCACCGGCAACCTCACGGCACCGTACCGGGCTATTACCCCGCCGTGGTCGACCCCGAAACATTCGCTCGGGTCCAGGCACTAAAAGAGACTTCCGGGAACACTAAGGCCAAGGGCGCGGCCCCGCTTCAGAATGTGCTGGCAGGTTTGGCGGTCTGCCCACTGTGCGCCGCCCGGATGACCCGGGTAACCAAGGGCAGAGGCTCCAAGGCCGGTAAGCCCTATCTGGTCTGCTCCCGAGCCAAGGGCGGCGCGGGGTGCGATTACAAGGCCGTGCGGCTCGATTCAGTAGAGGACGCCATTCGTGGGAGCCACGGCGAGATCACCACCGCCCTGTCCGCTTACGGGTCCGATGGTCTCGCCAACGAGATCGACAATCTCGACGCCGCCGCGATGGCCTTGGAGGAACAGATTGAGGAGCTGGTCGACACGCTGACGGCGGTCGGGCGCTCCCCCGCGATCACTAAGCGACTCCGGGAGCTGGAGACCGAGCTGGAGGAATTGCAGGAAACGATACGGGGCAAGCGTGCCCTACTAGGGACCCGGAGCCTAGCGGCACGTCTCAGGGACCTCCAGGGGGCGCTGGACGGAAGCTCAGTAGCATCCGTCAACACCTCCTTGCGCGAGCTTTTCGCCTCGGTGGTAGTCGATTACCGGGACGGGGCATTGACCATGCAAGCGCATAGCGGGGCCTCGGTGTCCGTAACATACCAGTGGGTCGCGTGATGTGGCCGATAAGCTCGCGTACCCGCTGAAAACGCAGGGGGACTGGCGGACAAAGGCCGTGGTGATTGTTCACGCATAGCGGATCGCGCCACTGTATCCGCGTCGCTTAGAATGTGAGGCATGCGGGGAATGAGTACGCAAATTCGGGGAATAGAACGATGGATGCAAAGCAACTGTTCCGCTCAGTCAGCGACAAAATGCGCAATGAGTTCGAGATGTCGGCGCATTTCGCGCACTTTGGCACTCGCGGAACTGCTCGCGAGGACACGCTTCGCGAGTTTCTTGCAAAAGGGCGGCTCCCTGCCAAGTATGGGTTGGGCAGTGGGGAGGTCGTCGGTCATGTGCGCGATGTATCTAGGCAGTGCGATATCGTTATTTATGACTCGATGTATGGACTCTCCTTGCACTACGCTGAGAATAGCCAAATCTATCCCATCGACTGCGTGTATGGGGTCATCGAAGTTAAGTCCGGGCTGTCTAAGACAGAGTTGATAGACTCCCTAGAGAAAATCAAGGCATTCAAAGAAATAACAATGGGCAGCGCAATCACGCAGCCTATTGGGAACGGATTCACCATGGTCCGTGCCCGACCAAAGCCGTTCGGCGTAGTCTTTGCCTACTCTCTGAGTGGAAATTCACTCGACTCTTTGTGTCAAAACTTGGAGGATTGGGAGTCTAAAAACCCACCCACATCTTGGCCGAATTACATCTGCGTACTAGGTGAAGGCTGCATTTCTCACCAGTCTGGATTCGACAATTGCATAGATAGCGAGACAATAACGGCCGCGTCGATACCAATCGCTCTGAAACACGAAAGTGACAGCCTTTTCAAATTCTATTGCGCAGTTCACGACATGTGCTCGCGCATGAACCTCGGACCAGTTGAGCTGGGACGTTACTTTGATCCCGGCGTTAAGATAGGGCGCTTTTCGGTATTTGGCCGAGCTATAGAAGCCCAGCTAACCATTGATGGTAATGCGTCAGTGTCCGCTCGCCTCAAGGAATCGACGTTAGAAAAAATCGTCGCATGGTGCGCCAAAACCGAGAAAATTCGCCACTCCGACTTATTAAAGAAACGTTTTGGCGCATTACCCGCAGGTGTATCTGAAAACTCTGCGGCTATGGCTACACTGATTTATCTATACAACCCAGACAATTTTCCAGGAATTGATGACCTGCGAGCGAACCCGCCCACAAATATGGAGGATACACCAGAGCCTCACGAAACGTTGCTTCAAATGTTTGAACTTGTGATTGATGGAAATTGCTACGCATTACCTATCGGAAGCCTCCCCCCTTCTGAGTGGGACATAATTGAATAGGCACCGATTCGGCCACCACAATATTCCCTTCCGTGGTTGCGCCTGCTCGAAGCGTTTGCGGACTCGCTCCTAAAGGCGCGTCACCGGCACACGCGTAGAGCTACCGAGAGCACACTGTGCCCAGCAGCTAATGGCACTGCCCGAGCTGCCCAACGCTCCGCGTCGAGGAGTTACGCGGCAGCATCATCGTCCGGATCAATCTGCAGGAAACCGGAAAAATACCGGACGGGCACGTCGCCTAGAAGGCTGCCGGGCTTTCGCTCAACGGATTCTGCAATCAATTCATAGAATGTTTCATTCGGATCGAATCCCCCCACGACTCTTTTGATGGTGTATTCGTACCCTTCAGCTATGGTGTGTACGGGATTTGACTCAGTAGAGGGCTTTTCGTACATAACACGCCCGATATAGACAGTCGGCGGGTCGAATGGCCGATCCTTCGAGGGCACCCTCCGAGTTCCTGAATGCTCCTGCTTTTTTAAAATGAAAGAGACCGCTCGATCCAAACAATATTTCGAATTTTTCTCATTGGCATTACTGGCAGGGAACGCGGCATCGTAAGTAACGGACCACCCATCTTTATAACCCTTACGAAAAACAGCAGGCGTTAGTCGCCTGACATTCTCGAGTTCCGCCGTGTGAATTCCGTACTCCATCGCCTGAATGCGCAAATTATCGAAATCGATTTGTATGTAATCGGTTGGCACCTTCACGTTTTCCGCAATCCACTTCTTGTTTCTTTTCCAATATGGCGCACTCCAGCCGGCGAGCATTAAAAGGCTCAACGTATGCACATTTTGACTCGGGTCGTGATCTCGCCACCCGTACACGTTGTACGCTTCCTCGAACTCGACAAATATCGCCTTGCGCGTTTCGATTAGTGCGTCGAGGTAAGCTCGATTGCCAATTGCTTTTTCCGCTTCTTTCAAATGCTCTTTCGCATGTCCATCTTGCAATAGGTCCGCCATGAAAAGCTCTCTTATGCCTCCCCCCGTCACCGATTTTACAGTGGCCTCGATTGCAACGAGAGCCGCATCGAAGTAGTTCCGGACAGTGATAGGTTCAGCCACCTGGGCATAATGCTTTGTCAAAACCCGCTGCTTGTTAAGCGCCTTCAACGTTCCCGATTTCGGCACGGCTATATTTATCGCCTTCAGCTCAGCTATTAAATCATCGAAGCGCTTACTCTCTAGAGACTTTTCCTCATCCACGCCCCGCTCAATTAAACCAGCATAGAAAACTGTTTCCAGCGCGTCCTGGAGAATAACCAGTCCCGCAGAGGCGAGATACCTGTCACTCGACGCACATAGCGGCTCGGCGCGGTCAAGCAATGTGCGGGCAATGATCAATGAATGGACGGTTGTCTCTTTCATGAAAGCAATCTAATGTGAGTCCGACAGGCGGGTGAGTGCATCTCAGGGAAAATTGGAAAATACCATATCGCGGGTCCCGCAACCCTGCGGTAACAGCAAAATGCTTGATCGCCCCGGCGCGTAGCGAACGCATGCGTCTCAGGGCCTGGGTCTCGCCGCCCACTTTGCGTAGGCCCTCGCTCCCTCTTCCAGAATGCTCTGTTTCGTAATATTCGGATTCAAAATCTGGAGGTCCTTCGCCATCGTCACGTCATTGACCATCAGTTTCCGGCGCTCAATAATGGATTGCAGTTGCTGCCGCTTGCGGGCCTTGTCGGTCGACCGGATGCCGGGGCATTCCCGGGCAATCCAGAGGTCCAGGAGGTCGCACAGAGGTCTGATCAACCCGCCGCGATGGTTGCGCATCTCCAGCAGGTAGCGGACAAAAGGGCGTTCGCTCGGTGTGCAGCTTGCCAAGCGCTCGCCAAGCGCCAATACCTTGTCGGAGGGCGACCGCCCCGAGGGCAGCTTGATTCCCTGTGTCCGCGCTTTCGCCTTGGTGAGGATTTCGCCGGTCTCCAGGTCAATCCAAGTATCCGGGACGGCCTGGGTCACGGGGGGCATGGCCTTCGTGACCTTCCAGCCTGCGGCCCGCAACCGCTCCTTGGGGACCGCCTTGTATTCACCTACGATCGCATATCGCGGCGAGTCTTCGGGGGGAGTCTGCATCGCTACGGCGCTGACCGCCTGTAATTCTTCGTTGTCGATCTTCATTCAAAAATTCTCAGATTTCGCTGTTTAACAGCAATTCTCAAAAGCCCAAACCCTTACGGGATGGGCCTCTCCGATGTTTCGCCTATAAGATAAGAAAGGGCACTCGGTGGACAGGGGACAGCCAGGGGACCACAGGCCCTCGGGTATCCCATGGGATTCCATGGCTCAGGGAAGAGACCGCCCATAAGTGATAAACCGTTATCGGATACACACATGCCCATAGGCTAGACACCCCCAGGCCCGCCCGAGGCAGAGCAAATGACCGAGCCTGTCTCGGGGTTCCCTGGGGAATGCTCGGAACGACCTACATTGATGACCACCATTGATGGTCTACATTGACGGTCGTCACTGGTCTCAATCCGGTAGGTTCCACGCTTCGCTTATTGCACGTAGCTCATCCCATTACCTCGGATCGGCCCAGCGCTCCCGCCTCTGCTCAGGACTCCCCCAGGTCCCGGGAAAACGTTGCTGGTCCCTTGCGTAGCAAAGCCCGTGGGCGGCGCGGGGTTCCCCTTGTCGACCTGGGATTGTTGATACGACTGATAGCGCTGCAGGGCTTCTAGACGCCGTTGCAGGAACGGAATCAACACCGTCTCGCGGTCTGCTGAGATGCCAGGAACGTCAGCGCCAAGCATCTTTGCCTGCTGGTCAGTAACGACCCCGGACTTCTGTGCGTCCTGTGCGAGCTGCGTATCGACAAGCGCGTTTTGGATGACGTTGTTGCCCTGGGCGCTCTCGGTGCCGAAAAAGTTAGCAACGCCCGGGAAAGCCCCCGCCCACTGTGAGGTCCATGCGTTCCGCTGCGCAGCCTGCTGCTGTGCGACTTCCAGTGCCCTTTGGACCGTGGCGATAGCTTGGTTCGTCTGTTGGAGCTTCGGTCCATATGTCGCCGCTTGTGCTCGGTCGTTCTGCGCCTGCTGCGCCTGACTCCTGAGGTTCTGCAAAGCCACCTCTTTGTTCAGCGCCATCTGGTTCTGCAGCATGGTTCGACCCAGCATGAAGTTGGCGACCTGGGCATTCGGCACGACCTGCGGGGACTGCCCAGGCAGTTGGACCATGCTGAACGCCCCGTCTGCCAGTGGCATGGCCTTGGGCGTGTTCAGGTCCCGTTGCTGGTTGAGCGTCTGGTCGAATGCACCGTTAAACGCCTGCCCCGCCGCTCCCATGCCCTTTTGCAGGTTGTCCGCTCCCAGCATTGCGCTACCGGCTGCAATGAGTCCGTTGTTCAGCGACATGCTCGGGTCGGCCGCCTGCCGCTGGAATATGGTCTGAATGCTCGGACCTACGGGACCCAGGGGGGCCGCTGGGGACATGGGACCGCCCTGCATAGCTTGGCTCAAGGGTGTAACCATGCTTTGCGGCCCCGCCATGGCATCCGAGATCGGCGTTGGCGTTGAAACAGGCTGCGGGTTGTTAGAGGCGTTGCTCATCGCGTTACTGAGGTAACTCGGGAGACCGCTTTTGTCCGGGTACCCCGTCTGATACTCCTGCATCGCCTGGGCGAGATACGCGGGAAGCTGGTCGTTACCGAGGCCCAGCGGACCAGCGTTGAACTGGTCTGAGTAGTCTTGATATGCCATTGTGCTTACCCCGTAGTGAAGCCGAAGGTGTTACCGCCGCCCGAGTAGTAGCTCGATCCAGTGTTGGAGGGCACGGAGTAGCCCATGGAACCCATGGCCCCGTAGCTGCTGTTCGAGCCGTTCATGTAACCGCCTAGCTTCTGCTGGATGCCATAACCGAGCATCCCGCCACCCGCAGCACCCTGGATGGCACCACCAGCGACACTCGGACCAACCGAGCTGACAGGAGCACCGCCCCACTTACCGTTGATAACACTCTCGTAGTTACCGATGAGGTTAAGTGGTACGTTCTCCTGATCGTAGAACTGTTGCTGATTCGCCGTGTCGACGTTCTGCTGCTGGTTCTGGTACAGACTGCCCGCAGCGTTGAGCTGGTCGAAGTTGTTTCCGTTCGCCTGCTGTCCGTTGAGGAGCGCCGAGTTACCGAGCTGGAACGCGTTACCGACTTGCTGGTTCGCACCGAGGGCACGGTTCTGGTTGGCGTTGTACTGGTTCTGCGCCATCGTCAGCCCGTTATTGAAGAACTGGCTTCGAATGTTTGATGCTGTGTCCGCCATCTGCTGCGAAGCGTTACGCTGCAGGATGGCCTGGGTAACCCCCGTGCGAGTCGAGTCCGTATTACCGGAACCCGCTGCGTTCAGCGCGAGCGATGGAAGCTGGGTCTCGTTGAGGTCCCGGGACACATCTCGGTTCGCTGCGTCGATCATCTGGTCGACGTATGGGTTGTTCGCGTACTGGCTGGCGGTACTGAGGAAACCTTGGGTCGGGTCCTGCTGAGCCGCCGTGAGAAGCGATTGGGCATTGCTGCCGTAGTTCGACCCAGCATTCGACATACCCATACCAGTGTTGTAGAACTGGTTGGCTGTCGCTTGGCCGTTACCGTTGGCCCATGCGGCTGATTGGTCAGCACCCTGGGTCTGGTACGGATTCAGACCGGCGACCCGTTCACCCGTATAAGCGCCCTGCTTCAGCGCTGCGTCGAGGGCGTCCTGGGCCGGTTGGAAGCCGTGTTGAACGAAAGGTTGCGCAGCACTCCAAGGCGCGTTGGAGTTCGCTGCTGCGGACGCTGCTGCGTCTGCTTGGTTACTGGACGAGATTGCGTTGCCGATAGCGCCGATAGCGCTTGCACCGACTGTCGCGGCTGCTACGTTCAAGCCCTTGGCGAGGTTCATCGCTGGGCAGAGGATGTTGAGAATTGTTTTGATCAAACGAGGACCTTGGAAAAGAGTCGTTCGGTTTCGTGCCACCCCATGCGCTCAAAGAGGCGGCTCATGTCCAAGTGGAGCTTGGTGCCCGTGAATAGCTTCTTGACGCCCCGCGTCTTCAGGGTCTTCTCCACGTACTTGAAGAGCTTGACGCCCACCCACCCCTGCCGGTGCTCCGGTTGGATGTAGTACACGTCGGTGAAGCCGTGAAGGTCGTTCTTGTAATGGAGATGCGGGCGGACGAGACTGATGTGATAGCCGACGATCTTCCCGGCCTCGCGGGCGGTCACGATATGCAGCGCACCGGCATCGGCAAACGCCGCATACTGCTGGTAGTCGGGGGCCAGCTTGATGGATTCGCGGTTGATGGCGACCTCCTCCCAATGGGCGGGCCACAGCGCTTCCATCTCCGACACGATTTCGCGCCACTGCTCTACTTGATAGGTAATCACGATTTGGATGTCCGAATGTCGACGACCATGTGAATGCGGTCGCAGGGGGAGTTGTTGATAACTTCGTGCTCTTCGGCGTTTTGGAACCACCACGTCTCGCCCGAGGCCATGTAGACATCCTCATCGCCTGCCCGGAAGTACACCCCGGGGGCACTCTGGAGCACGACATGGAAACGGTCGTAATACTCGGCATGCGCCGGGGTGTCGGCATGCGGGAAGATTCGGCCACCGGGGGCAATCTTGTTGATCATCACGCGCCCGAGACGCTCACCGCCAACGCGAGCCATGAGGCCCATGACGATGGGGCGGGCTTCCGGGAGGGCCTTATAGACCTCCTGGTCGACGCATTCGTGTTGGTCGAAGTTGGCTAGGTGTTTCGCCAAGGCTTCCTCGGTCTCATGCACCGAGCGCGGCGGGAACCGGAGAATGATCGACTCGATCTGCCCGAACGGGCCTTGTGCGTAGTCGCGGAGGTACGTGTCTTCCCGCCAGATTCCCGGGCGTCGTTGGATGGCGAGATTGAGCGGCATGGTGTCCAGACCGTTCGCGATTCGTAGGAAATTCTTCATTGGCTTTCTCGGTTGAATGGGTTGGTTAGGCTGCTTCCATACGCATCAGCATCGACAGTTGGTCAGCGAAGCGGATCGCAGCCTCGGGGGTCATTTGCGGCTCCTCGCCTGTCATGTGGCGCAGATAGTTCATAGCGGCGGCTGCACGGTCTTCGTGCTGTTGGCCTTCGTGCTGTTGGCCTTCGTGCTGTTGGTCTTGAAAGTTGGTCATGTTGTGTCTTTGGTTACGGTGGTGGAGAAAGACCCGATTGCCGGGTCGGTATGCGGGCCTAGAACAGGCTCGCGGGGAGTTACTAGGGGTAGGTTGGGGTTGCGGCTGTCAGGCCCCGATACACGCCAGTAGCGCGGTAACGTGCTGCTCATACTCGCGGGCCTTGGCGTCCAGGGATTCCCGAAGAGTTCGCAGGGATTCCGCCTCAGGCGTTCCCATTTCTGCGTTCTGTCGGATCAGCGACCACTCATGCTCGGTCGGCTCGGGATCGAATGCGCCGTCTGGGAAACGGTTCGCGGGCCGCTGGGCACGGTTCGTATCGGGGTTGAACTGGTTCCGCTTCATGCCGTTGACCACGCGGGGCATTACGAGCGTGTTGGCAAAGCAATGGAGTCCGGATGCGACGCGCTTACCAAGGGAATCCTTGGCGATCTTCGGCACCGCGTGGTCAATCTCGTAACCCTCGGGGCATGTCCCGTACAGCCGCTGCAGCGCTTCGCGCTCGAGGACATACCAGCCGGTCATGTTTCCGCCTGTCTTCTTACGCCAGTCGATTGCAGCGACCGATTCACGCTTGCGTCCCCGGAAGTCGGCACTGCTGGCGAAGCGCTGCGCTCGCTGGTCCCGCGCATACGCTCGCTCTGCCTTGCGATACGCTGGGTCCTCTCGACGCTTCGATAACGCTATGACGGCGTTTTCGCGAACATGCGCTCGGTACTCCGGGTCGCTACGGTAGCGCTCGGCTGCTGCCGCGTTTTTGGGGGCGTTGCGCTCCGACTGGCACAGCAAACATGCTCGGGTGCTCGCATAGTGCATCTGCTCGCCGTGATGGATGCAGACCGCCACAAAGGTCAGTTCGCCTCGCTCGCGGGCTTCGCGGGCCTGGGCGCTCTTGCTCCGTGACGTCATCGTTGCTCGTTCTCCGGGGCGGTTGCTGCTGTCATTTCTTCACGCTTCTGACGCTCGTAAGCCGCTCGCTTGTGATCAGCGACGCATGCGCGGCACGTCCCCTGTCCGGCCGTACCGAAGACCGTCAAACCGTGCTTGTGACACGTGAATAGGAATGACTTCAGACCGGCTTTTCGGGCAGCTTCACGTGCTGCGGTTTTCGTCCCGCGCTTCACATACGGTCGGATGATCGGAATTTCCTCCGTGCGTGCTTGGTAGTTCATTGCGTATTCCATTTCGTAGGTGATTCATCAAAAAATTTCAGTCGACGCCCGGTGACGTACAGACGTGCGAATGCCTCGCCGGGGTTCCCTGAGGGACCTGGAGCGGGCTGGCGTGATTCGGTATGGAGTTGTGACCTGAAGCGGTCGGAGCGGATAAAACGGTGTTGCGGAGATGTGCGGCGGGTCGATCTAGCAGGGGATGCCGTCGACGGTCTTTCCTCTTGCTGGTACGGAAATTGTGGATGTGGTTGTTTCCGCAACGGAAAATCTAGAGAACACCTAGCGTCCCGGCGAGCGCGTGGCGCTATCCCGCAGCGGGGCCTTCCCCCTAAGTGTCGAGTTTGTGGATGCCGTTGATTTCAAAGGCGACGCATTAGACAGAATCTAGCTTCGCCAGAGGGCGCTCGGTGGTGTCAGCATCGGCCATGCGTTGCGCTTTCCGCTGCTCCCGTTCGATTTCATAGCGCCTCCATTCCTCACGGAGCTTTGCTATGCGGGTGCGGGACTCTGCCTCTTTCCTTTCCTGATACGCGCGGGCAGATGCTTCAAGCGCCTCCTCACGCCGCAGACCCAGGAATCGTTTAGGCGGTCTGACTTTGTGCTTCTCCGCCAATGCCGCTGCTGCTTTGTCCCGCTTGGCCTGTCGGGCTTCGACCGTCATCTGTCGGCAACCGATGCACCCGCCGTGACGTGAATCGCTCTCAGCCTGCTCGCCGTGGATCGCGCACGGCCATACGAAGGTTTCCGCGCCGGACTCCAGGGCTTCCCGCTGGGCTTGGCGTTTCTCTTTGGCTGCTGGTGTGAATCGCATTATTACTGACCACTCCGGAGACCGAGGAAGAAAAATTTTTTCCTTCAGGGGTCGCGGTGTTTCTCCTATGGGAAGGATTTAGTGGATGTTGTTGATTTCAAAGGTGTTGCATTAGATACGCCACGGAACCAACACTTCCTCAAAATACGCGTGTTTTAGGTGTATTTTTCTTCAAAAGGTGAGCTTCGGGGAATCCCAGAGATCGGCACAAGAGGCCGACCGCCTGTCGAAAGGACGCATCGTCAAACAGCCGCAACCATTTATTCTTACTGTCAACACGTCCGACCGCCTGTTTAAAAGCCGCACCGTTAATCTGCTGAGACTATTGATTCCGGGGCTAAGGCGGTGCGTTACCTCCCCAGCGTTACCCCAGGACCGTTACCGCCCCCTCGCCCCATTCCACCGCATTGCCCTCATCGGTGTGCCAGAGAATGTCCTCATCATTCTCCCAGCCGCTGTCCGTATCGATGATCAAAACGTAATCGTGACTCACTTGCTAAACCCCTTTGTTGGCCTTGGTTACTTGTTTTTGTTGTGCCCCTGAGAATCCCCGGGGGCCTGCGCACATCTGTTAGGCTGCTGCGCAGTAACGCTTAACTGTCGCGACGCTGATCCCGAAGTGTTCTGAGGTCGCTGCGATGCTCGCTCCGTGCTCTGCCCGCCATGCCACTACTTCGGTTGCGTCCGCTGCCTTGGGGCGTCCCATGTCTTTCCCTTGGGCCTTGGCGCTCTCGATCCCGCGCTTCTGCATCTCGCGCCGGTTGAGGTAATCGGCCTCGCCCTGAGCAGCCATGAACGCCAGCACAGCGTCCCGCGTGGCCTTGGAAATTGCATCGGTAGCGGTGCCGTCAAAGACCATCCCGTTCATCGTGCAGACGACCTTGACGCCCGCGTCCATCAGGTGGCGCATGGTCCTGTGCAGTTCGTCGTATCGACGGGAGATGCGGTCCAGCCAGCGCACGTACAGCACACCGCCGTCCGATAGCTTGTCCAGAACCCGCTTCCACTCAGGGCGGTCTTCGGGGGCTACGTGGTAGCCGCTCACCCCCTCGTCAATGTGGATATGCTTGGCATGCACGCCTTGCTTCGCTGCATCGTCGTACTGGCTCGCTGACGTTTGGCCGTCAGTCGTCGAAATGCGTCCGTAGTAGACGGTCTTCATCGTGGTCTCGCCCGTAGATAGCTCAAAACTTCAATAGCTCAATACTACGAGTAGCTCAAATTACAGTCAACCTTTTGAGCCAATTTATTTTGCCGTCGACAGGCTGGCGCATTGGGTACACCTTGTGAGCCAGTCAATTGAATGGACGAGCAGGCATCCCGTGGATAGCCCAGGAGACCAAGTTGGCCCCGATACCCAATACGAGCAGTGCCACAACAAACCAAAGGAACACGTTCTGCAGGACCGGAAGCACCTTGTTGAAGAAGAAGCCCAGGACCACCCCCAAGGCCCAAAGGGGAACCCGGACAATGAGGAGGGCCATATCGATAGGCCATGCAACCACTAGCGCCAGCTTGAGCAGCAGACCGTGCGCAGCAACGGCCAGGAGGATCAGGAACAGTAGAACGGCAATGAGGATTAGCATGTTTGGTCTCGTCGTTGTGTAGTCGCATCCGTGCTGCTCGGCGCGTGGTTCAATCGCCAATTTATTTCGGGCCGGATTTCCCCAAGTACCGGGGGTGGTCGCGTTTCGCGGACTTCAAAAACTCCGGTAAAGCTTGAGCCGCCGTTGTTGTTGTTCGACCTTGTGAGTGAGAGCCTCCCGCCGGAAATTTCCGTTAGGTTCCCGCAAGGTACCCCCCTGCCCACCCCCGACATCTCGCGGAAACAGGGGGCCATGTTTTCCAAAGGGGTCCCCCCCGGTAGAGGCGCGGCCTGCTGTATCACTTTCTGGCCCCTCGCGGTGCCCTGAGCACACGGGGCCTCACTTGGAGCCTCAGGATTTCCATGGTCAAGATTGAGACGCCGAAAGGCACCGCTAGTGAGTTGCAGTTGGTGCATCCTGACACCCGGTTCGACCCGGAGGGCAAGTACAAGGCACGCATCACGCTCAGTGCTTTCGATGCGGCGGCGCTGATTGGTGTCTTCAAGGAAGAGGCGATCAACGAACTTGGCCCGAAGAAAGCGTCGAAAGCAAAGATGCCCGGAAATAAGCTGGAGGACGGCGCATATCAGTTCAGCTTCAAGAGCAAAGCGAAGCCAAGGATTTACGACTCGAATGGCACCCTGCTTGAGCCAGCGACGGTTGAAGCTCTGCGCATCGGCATGGGTTCGACCATTCGCATCAACGGGGAAGCCAAGGCATACGAGAACGGCGCGATCATCGGAGTCACGCTGTACCTGCATGAAGTCCAGGTCATCCACTTGGTACGGTCGCCGGACTGTGGCTTCGAAGCTGATGCCGAAGGATCGTTTGTTATCGGGGCCAACCGCCTGCCTGATTGCTAGAACGGTCGGGTGTATGCCGTCCAGTGGGCGTCTCCCGTGGGGTCTCATCATCCCTCCATGCTGATGGTCGGGCCGCCCGGCGCGGGCAAGTCGATGCTGGCGGCCCGGCTGCCGGGGCTGCTGCCGCCGCTGACCGACGACGAGGCGCTGACGTCGGCCGCGCTGCTGTCGGCGAGCCGCGTCGGTTTCTCGCCAGCACAGTGGCGGCAGCGGCCGTTCCGCTCGCCGCACCACTCGTCGAGTGCCGCCGCACTGGTCGGCGGCCGCAATCCGCCGCAGCCGGGCGAGATCACGCTCGCGCACCTCGGCGTGCTGTTCCTCGACGAGCTGCCGGAATTCGACCGGCACGTGCTGGAAATGCTGCGCGAACCGCTCGAAGCGGGCCGCATCACGATTTCCCGCGTGGCGATGCAGGCGGATTTCCCCGCCGCGTGCCAGTTGATCGCCGCGATGAACCCGTGCCCGTGCGGCTGGCTCGGCGATCCGTCCGGCCGCTGCCGCTGCTCGCCGGACGTCGCCGCGCGCTACCTGCGCAAGCTGTCCGGCCCGCTGCTCGACCGCATCGACATCCAGATCGACCTGCCCGCGCTCACGCCGGCCGAACTCGCGGCGCGGGCGTCGGCGCCCGGCGAGCCGAGCGCCGCGGTCGCTGAGCGGGTTGCTCAGGCGCGCGCGCTGCAGCTCGACCGCCAGGGCAAGACCAATCACATGCTGACCGGCCGCGAGACCGACGAGCTGTGCCGGCCGACCGATGAAGGCGAGCGCCTGCTGAGAGAGGCTGGCGAGCGATTCGGCTGGTCGGCGCGCGCGTATTACCGCGTGCTGAAGGTCGCGCGGACGATCGCCGATCTGGCCGGCGACCCGCTTCCGACCGCCGCGCAGATCGCCGAGGCGATCCGCTACCGGCGCGCGCTGACGGCCCTTTGAGGACAATATCCAGCTGTCAAGACTTGACTTATGCACAATTCCGCGCATCCAGGGCCCGCCGGCACCTCACCGCATCCTGCGGGATGCGTCTTACGCACACCCTTGTTTTTATTGACTTTTCGAAAGCGGCCCGAACGCGCGAAAACCGGCCGGAAGGCCTTCCGGCGCGGGTGGCGGGCATCGTGCACGAACTTTTCAACAAAGTTATCCACATGCACTGTGGATAGGCGAAAAACTCCCGCAAAATCCGGCGATTAGCGTCGAATGCTGCGAAGGAACTTTCAGTTCCCGCCGCGCTCTGAAGCGCCCTCGCCGGCCCGTTTCAGTCGAGCTTCAGCGAACCGAAGAACTGGTCGAGTTGCTCCTGTGCGACCGGCGCGTCGGAGATCACGACCGCCTGGTACGCATGCCGGCCGCGCGCCGCGAACCGCGCGACGATCGTCTTGCGCGCGCGGTCCTGCGCGGCGGCCGCACCGGCCACGCGCAGCTCGAG
>NZ_JAAGPL010000206.1:0-14566 GCF_017104785.1 Burkholderia sp. Ac-20353
CGGCGTCGAGATCGACGACCGCGAGCCCGCCGGGCTGCTGCTTCGCGCGCCGCTTCGCGAGCGCCGCGACCGACGCGATCTCGTCGCTGCCGTAGCGCATCGCGCGGTGCGCGCCCGCCGGCACGCCAACCGCGCCGATCGCCATCGTCACGAAGCCGAAGAACGCGGGGTTGCCTTGGCGATCCTCGCCGCGCAGCCCGCCCGAGCGCTGGTCGGCCTGCGTATAGAAGCGCTGCGCGCCGTCGTTGAAGCGCTGCATCGCGGCGGCTGCGCGCGCCTGCCAGTCGTCGCTCTGGAACAGCACGAGGAAATCGTCGCCGCCCACGTGGCCGAGGAAGTCGCGCTGCGGATCGCAGATGCCGGCCAGCACGGTTGCCGCGAACTTCAGCACCTCGTCGCCCTGCCAGTAGCCGTACTGGTCGTTGAACGGCTTGAACTGGTTCAGGTCGACGTAGCACGCGTAAAACCCGGCGTCGCGCTCGAGCAGCCGGTCGATGTGCGCGCTGATCGGGATGTTGCCGGGCAGGAACGTCAGCGGGTTCGCATAGCGGGCGGCCTCGATCCGCATCTCCGTCACCGCGCGCACGAGGCTTTCGCCGGTGCCGAGCCCGACGTAGCGGCCGTGCTCGGTGACCACGAAGCCGTCCGCGAGATAGCGCTGGTCGTTGCTCGCGAGCAGCGTCGCGAGCTGCTCGACCGTCGTCGAGTTTTCGATCATCAGCGGCGCGTCGTTCGCGAACTGCAGGCACGGCTTCTTGCCGAACACCTCGCGGTGGTACGGCAGCGCGAAGCGGTCCATGAAGCCGCGGCGGTTCACCAGCGCCACGGGCCGCTCGTGCTCGACGAGCGCGACCGCGTGCAGTCCCGGCATCCGGTTGAACAGGTCGAGCACGTCGTTGCTGGTCGCGTTGCGCGGCAGCGCCGGCGCGGCGACGAGCATTTTCGTCGCGATCGTGCCGGCCTGCGGCGCCGCGCGCGTCGCGCCTGGGAACACCGCGATGTGCGACGCGCGGATCGCGTCGCGCGCGGCCGGCGCGACGACCGCGGACGGCCGTGCGAGCGGGCGGCCGAGCAGAAAGCCCTGCACGCCGCAGATTCCCATGTCTCGCACGACGATCAGGTCGCGCGCGTGTTCGATCCCTTCCGCGATCAGCTTCGCGCCGCTCGCGCGCGCGAAGTGCTGCATCGCCTTGACCGCCTCGAACTTCAACGGATCGAGCGCGATGTCGTGGATGAAGAAACGGTCGATCTTCACGATGTCGGGACGCAGGCGCAGCCACAGATTCATGCTGGCGTTCGCGGTCCCGTAGTCGTCGAGCGCGAACTGCATGCCCGCGTCGCGCAGCGACGCGACGGCGGGCGCGACGAGCGCGAGATCGGGCATCGCGTTCTGCTCGGTCAGCTCGATCACGATGCGCTCGGCGGCGATCCGCGCACGCCCGAGCAGCACGCGCTCGCGTTCGCGCGCGAGCTGCAGGATGGCGCCGGCGCTGAAGTTGAGGAACAGCTTGCCGTCGCGGCCAAGCGCCGCGAACGCGTCGAGACAGGTGATGGCGGCCGCGTGCTCGAGTGCGACGGTCTCGCCTTCGCGCGCGGCCTGTGCGAACAGCGCGGCCGGCAGCTCGAGGTCGGTGCCGCGCGGGCCGCGGATCAGGCCCTCGTAGCCGATGACGGTGCCCGAGCCGATGTCGACGATCGGCTGGAACACGGCACCGAGCGCGCGCTCTGCGATCAGGCGCGACGTGCGGGTGGCATCGGGAGCGGCTGGTGGGGCGGACATGGGCGGCGCGGCCGAATCGACTGAACGCCCAGCATAACGGCGCCGCTCACGGAAAATTGAATGAAGATTTCGTGAAGCGATGCGCAATTCTGGTGCATCGCTTCACGCGGGCGCCGCCGTGCGCATCGGCGCCCGCCGCGGGTCAGCGCTTGCCGGCGCTCAGCGCAGCGGGTGCGGACACGACCCCGCCCGGCGCGGCGCCTTCGTCGCCCGCTTCGCTCAGGTCGCGCGCGCCCCAGCGCTGCGCGAGCGCCGCGCAGGCCATCAGCTGGATCTGGTGGAACAGCATCAGCGGCAGCACGATCGCGCCGACCGCATGCGCGGAGAAGATCACCTTCGCCATCGGCACGCCGGCGGCGAGGCTCTTCTTCGAGCCGCAGAAGATGATCGTGATCTGGTCGGCGCGGTTGAAGCCGAGCCGCTTGGCGACGAACGTGGTCAGCAGCAGCGCGATCGCGAGCAGCAGCAGGTTCACCGCGAGCAGCCCGGCGAGCGCGCGCGGCGGGATCTGGTGCCAGAGGCCCTGGTCGACCGCCTCGCTGAACGCGACATAGACGACGAGCAGGATCGAGCCCTGGTCGACGAAGCGCAGCACGCCGCGATTGCGATCGACCCAGCCGCCGATCGCGGGCCGCAGCAGCTGCCCGGCGATGAACGGCACGAGCAGTTGCAGCACGATGCTGCCGACCGTGCTCCACGGCGACGCGGACGCGCCCGTCTGCGACGTGATCATCAGCCCGACGAGTGCCGGCGTGACGAAGATGCCGAGCAGGCTCGACGCCGATGCCGAGCAGACGGCCGCCGGCACGTTGCCTTTCGCGATCGATGTGAACGCGATCGACGACTGGACCGTCGACGGCAGCGTGCAGAGGAACAGCACACCCGCATAAAGCGCCGGCGTGACGAGCGGCTGCAGCACGGGTTTCAGCGCGAAGCCGAGCAGCGGGAACAGCGCGAAGGTGCTGAGCAGCACGACCGCGTGCAGCCGCCAGTGCGTCGCGCCTGCGACGACGGCCTCGCGCGACAGCTTCGCGCCATGCAGGAAGAACAGCAGGCCGACCGCGATGTTGGTCGCCCAGTTGAACGCATGGGCGGCGGCGCCGCGGCAGGGCAGGAGGCTCGCGAGCACGACGGTGCCGACGAGCGCGAGCGTGAAGTTGTCGGGGAGGAAGCGGGGACGGGCCATCGGAATCTCGATCGGGGCGGCTGGAATGCATGCCGCGTAGGTGCGCGGAAGCCCGTATTGTCCCGGTTGGTCATTCAATAAACAAATTCATTATGCGAATCGATTGATGATTCGCTTGCATGCCGGCGGCGCCGGTGCCGGACCCTGTCCGGATGACGAAATTGGCAGAAGAATGTTTGGCGCCCATCGGGCCCCTATGCGAAAAAACCTAGCAGTAACATGGTGTTACACCGATGCCGGCGACCTAACACTTTTTGGCTCGACACGAATTCGCCCCGCTCATAAATTACTGCTGAAAGGCTCGGGCTCGCCTATCCGGCGGGCGCGCGAGTGCAACCAGGCATTGAACGATGACGGAACGGGTGAAACGGAAGATCGGACGGTGGGCGGCAGGCGTGCTCGGTGCGCTCCTGGTGCCGCTCGCGCTTGCGCATCCCCCGCACGGCGGACACGGTTTCGGCGGCGGTGAGATGCGCGGGTACGGTCAGCCGTCCGGCGGCCCGCCTGTCTGGCATCGCGCACCGCAGGCAGGCGGTGGTGCACGCTTCGGCGCCGGCGTGAACGGCTATGGCGGCGCCCGCTGGGGCTTGCGGCCGACGCCGTCGTACGGCCACTACGCCGCGCAGAGCCCGTACCGGCCGATCAGTGCAGACGCGCGCCAGGTGCCGCGTCCGCCCGGCGGCGGAAACGTGCCGCTGCGTGCGGGCTCGATCCGCGCCGATGTCGCGCGCTACAACGAGGAGCGCGGCGGCCGGCCGCTGCCGCCGCCGCGATCGCAGGAAGAGCCTGCCCATTCGCCGTTTTTCTCGCCGTTCTACCGAAACTGAGCGCGCTCGCGTTCTGTCCCCCGCCGGCTGATGCAATTTCGCCACAGTCGGGCCCAGATTTCCGCTGATTTTCCCCCCGCATTGCGCTATCTTTCGCGCCCGGCTCGCGCGATGAGCGCCGCCGTGCCGCTGCGCGCCCCGTCCGCGTGTGGCCGTCGCGCCCCGCCAGTCCAAGCATCACCCGTGCGAAGTTAATGCCGCCGCTATACCCGCAATAAGCGCATGCAATTTTGACCGGACAAATGATCCGTAAAGATGGCTGCGCCCCAACACGACGCAAGCATCGGCTCCGATAACAACGCTAGCGCCGCACGATTCCTTTTCGACAATACCTGGAGATCCCATGAAAGCATTCGCTCGCCGTGCGTCGCGCACGTCCGTCAAGCTGGTCGCGGCCGCCGCCTGCGTCGCCGCCACCGCACCCGTTCATGCGCAGTCGAGCGTGTCGCTGTACGGGCAGGTCGACGAGTGGGTCGGCGCGACCAAATTCCCGGGCAGCGATCGCGCGTGGGGCGTGTCGGGCGGCGGGATGTCGACGTCGTACTGGGGGATGCACGGCGCCGAGGATCTCGGCGGCGGCTACAAGGCGATCTTCACGCTGGAAAGCTTCTTCCGCGCGCAGAACGGCCAGTTCGGCCGCTTCAACGGCGACACCTTCTTCGCGCGCAACGCGTACGTCGGCATCAGCGCGCCGTACGGCACCGTGACGGCCGGCCGCCTGACGACGCACCTGTTCCTGTCGACGATCCTGTTCAACCCGTTCTTCGACTCGTACGTGTTCTCGCCGATGGTCTATCACACGTTCCTCGGCCTCGGCACGTTCCCGACCTATCCGAGCGACCAGGGCGCGGTCGGCGATTCGGGCTGGAACAATGCGGTGTCGTATACGTCGCCGGCATTCGGCGGCTTCAACTTCGGCGCGATGTACGCATTCGGCAACCAGGCCGGCGACAACGGTTCGAAGAAGTGGAGTGCTCAGTTCAACTATGCGAACGGCCCGTTCGCGGCGACCGCCGTGTACCAGTACGTGAACTTCAATAACGGTCCGCGCGACCTGAGCTCGCTCGTGACGGGCCTGAAGAGCCAGGGCATCGCGCAGGTCGGCGCGACTTACGACCTGAAGCTCGTGAAGCTGTTCGCGCAATACATGTATACGAAGAATGACCAGGTCGCGGGCAGCTGGCACGTGAACACCGGGCAGGGCGGCGTGCTGGTGCCGCTCGGCGCCGGCAGCGCGATGGCGTCGTATGCGTATTCGCGTGACGCGGGCGGCCTGAACCAGACGCGCCAGACTTGGGCGGTCGGTTACGACTATCCGCTGTCGAAGCGCACCGACGTGTACGCCGCGTACATGAACGACCACATCAACAGCCTGTCGAACGGCAACACGTTCGGCGCGGGCATCCGCGCGAAGTTCTGACCCCGCAGGCGTCCGGTCGCGCAAGCCGTTCCGCCGCGTAAGCTGTCCCGCGGCGCAGGCTATCCCGCGGCGTAAGCTGTCCCCGATTCGCACCCTGTTTCATTTTCTTGAACGGCGCCGCCTATTGCGGCGCCGTTTTGCCTTTGTTGACCTTTCTGTTTCCGCTCTTTTGCTACCCTATCTCGTAATTTCACGATTCTCAGGAATTCCGGGCTAGTTCAATGGATACCCTCGTCAGCATGAATGTGTTTCGCTACGTCGTCGAAGTGGGCAGCTTCGTCGGCGCGGCGGAGCGCATGCAGATGTCGGCGGCGATGGCGAGCAAGCATGTGATGCACCTCGAGCAGCAGCTCGGTGCACGACTGCTGCATCGCACGACCCGTCGCGTCGCGCCGACCGAGGCGGGACGCGAATACTACGAGCGCCTCGTGCAGGCGTTGTCCGAACTCGACGAAGCCGGGCAGGCGGTCGGCGCGGCGAGCGTCGTGCCGCAGGGCCGGCTGCGCGTGACGTCGCTGTCCGCGTTCGGGCTGCGGCACGTGATGCAGGCGGTGACCGATTACGCGGACCGTTTTCCGGATGTGACGGTCGACATGACGCTGTCCGATCGTGTCGTCGACCTGATCGAGGAAGGCTACGATGTTGCGGTGCGCGCAGCGCCGAGCGGGCTGAAGTCGTCGTCGCTGGTCGCGCGGCAGATCGCGACCGCGCACATCCTGCTCGTCGCGTCGCCCGAGTATCTCGAGAAGCGCGGCACGCCGCAGACGATCGCCGATCTCGCGCACCACAACTACCTGCGCCGCGATTCGCATTCGACGATGCTCGATTCGCTGGTGATCGACGCGGCGGCAGCGTCGCGCGTGACGCTCAACGGCAACCTGATCGTCAATCACCTCGAAGGGCTGCGCGCCGCCGTGCTCGCCGGCGCGGGCATCGCGCTGCTCGGCACCGAAGTGGTCGGCGACGACCTCGAGTCCGGCCGGCTCGTGCCGGTGCTGCTCGACGCGGTGCCGCCGCACGAGGCGCCGATCTACGCGGTCTACGCGAGCCGCCGTCACGTGTCGGCGAAGGTGCGCTCGTTCGTCGATTTCCTCGCCGCGCGGTTCGAGGGCCAGTCGCTGTGCCCGTCGATCGAGGCGCGGCTGCGCGTGCTGCCGATTACGCGGATCAAGCGCGCGGGCTGAGCCGCGCTTCCCTGCGCTTCCCTGCGCTTCCCCGCGCTTCCCCGCGCTTCCCCGCGCTTCCCCGCGCTTCCCCGAGTTTCGGGCGGGCCATGAAAAAAGCGCGAACCGATTTTTGCGGTTCGCGCTTTTCGTTTTGTCCGACGTTTGTGCGGCGGCGGCGCGTCGCCGGCCGCCGCCATCGCCGCGCCGCGTCAGCGCGCGATGCCGAGCCGCGCCTTCGCGGCGTCGTATTCGCTCTTCAGGCGCGCGACGAGCGCGCCGACGCTCGGCAGGTCGTCCATCAGGCCGACGGCCTGGCCCGCGCCCCAGATGTCCTTCCACGCCTTCGCCTTGTCGCCGCCGAAGTTCATCTTCGACTTGTCCGATTCCGGCAGCGCGTCCGGATCGAGGCCGGCCTTCTCGATGCTCTCGCGGATGTAGTTGCCGTGCACGCCGGTGAAAAGGTTCGTATAGACGATGTCGGCGGATTTCGCGCTGAGGATCGCGCGCTTGTAGTCCTCGACCGCGTGCGCTTCCTGCGTCGCGATGAAGCGCGTGCCCATGTACGCGAGGTCGGCGCCCATTGCCTGCGCGGCGAGGATCGAGCCGCCGTTCGCGATCGCGCCGGACAGCACGATCGGGCCGTCGAACATCCTGCGCACTTCGCCGACGAGCGCGAACGGCGACGTCGTGCCCGCGTGGCCGCCGGCGCCGGCCGCGACGAGGATCAGCCCGTCGACACCCGCTTCGAGCGCTTTTTGCGCGTGGCGCAGGTTGATCACGTCATGCAGCACGATGCCGCCGTAGCTGTGCACCGCATCGACGATCTCGCGCGCGGGCGCGCGCAGGCTCGTGATGAAGATCGGCACCTTGTGATCGACGCACACGCGCACGTCGTGCTCGAGCCGCGCGTTCGACTGGTGGACGATCTGGTTCACCGCGATCGGGCCGATCACCGCATCGGGATGCTTCGCCTTGTGGTCGGCGAGTTCGGTCTGGATCTGCGTGAGCCACTCGTCGAGCAGCTCGGCCGGGCGCGCGTTCAGCGCGGGAAACGAACCGACGATGCCCGCCTTGCATTGCGCGAGCACGAGTTCGGGATAGCTGACGATGAACATCGGCGACGCGATGACGGGCAGCGTCAGTTGCTGCAGGACGGCGGGCAGTGCCATGTGAAGTCTCCATGTGTCGACCGGCGTTGGCGCTTCCGCGCTGACGCCGGTCGTATGCAAAGCTTATGCAAAGCAGATCGTGATCGTACACGGCGGCGCGAACGGCGCTTCGCGTGTATCCGGTGTCGCCTCCCGGGCAAGGCCGGCGTTTCATAATAATACGAACGATCGTGCGATTGGATGCGAGCGTATCAAATCACGCCGAACGCGCGCAATCGAGTGAGTGCTCTCTTTCTACGAATTCGGGTATCCACGTCGCTGTGCGGTTTCGAACGCGCTCCTACAATAGCCGCCTATAACAATCCAACGAGAAACACACCATGTCGTTTGAGGCATTCGTACCGTTTCGCGTAACGGTGCAGGACACCGACATCTTCGGCGTCAAAGGAGGCGCGGGGCCACCGCTTCTGCTGCTGCACGGCCATCCGCAAACCCACATGATCTGGCATCGCGTTGCCGCGACGCTCGCGAATCATTTCACGGTGATCGCGACCGACCTGCGCGGCTACGGCGCGTCGGGCAAACCCGAGAGCGATGCGCAGCACACGCCGTATTCGAAGCGCGCGATGGCGGCCGACCAGGTCGCGGTGATGCGGCAGTTCGGCTTCGAGCGTTTCTACGTGTGCGCGCACGATCGCGGCGCGCGCGTCGCGCACCGGCTCGCGCTCGATCATGCCGACGCGGTCGAACGGATGATGCTGCTCGACATCGCGCCGACGCTCGCGATGTACGAGAAGACCGATCGCGCGTTCGCGACTGCATACTTCCACTGGTTCTTCCTGATCCAGCCCGAGCCGCTGCCGGAGACGCTGATCGGCGGTAACACCGACGCGTATATCGAGCGCGTGATGGGCAACCGCTCGGCGGGCCTTGCGCCGTTCGCGCCGGAGGCGCTCGCCGCGTATCGCGCCGCGCTCGCGCAGCCGGGCGCCGTGCATGCGATGTGCGAGGACTATCGCGCGTCGGCGACGATCGATCTGGAACACGATCGCGAGGATCTCGAGCGTGGCAACAAGGTTGCGTGCCCGCTGCGCGTGCTGTGGGGCGAGAACGGGATCGTCGGCCATTGCTTCGATCCGCTCGACGAATGGCGGCACGTCGCGCGCGACGTCAGCGGCCGCGCGGTCGGCTGCGGGCACTACATTCCGGAAGAGGCGCCCGTCGACCTGATCGACGAAATACTGGCGTTCTTCGAGGCGCGTGATCCGGTCGCATGATTCGGCCGCGTGATCCGGTCGCACATCAGCGGTGCGCCGCGTCGTCGTCCGCGAGCGGCGGCAGCCGGCGCGGCACGGGCGTCGACTTGACGATCGCGGTGCTGGTTTCCGCGCGCTCCGTCACCTTCGACAGGATCCCGTCGAGTTGCTCGATCGTGCGCAGGTAGAGCCGGCAGATGAAGCAGTCGTCGCCCGTCACCTTGTCGCATTCGACGAACTCGGGAATGCGCCGCAACAACTCCTCGACGAGATGCAGCTGCCCGGGCAGCGGCTTCACGCGCACGATCGCCTGCAGCGTGTAGCCGAGCGCGCGCGGATCGAGCTCGACCGTGAATCCCGCGATCACGCCCTGCGCTTCGAGCCGCCGCACGCGGTCGGCGGTGGCGGGCGCCGACAGGCCGATCTGCCGCGCGAGCTCGCTGGTCGCGATGCGCGCATCGTCGGCGAGCGCGGCGAGGATCGCGCGGTCGGTCGCGTCGAGCGACGCGACCGCAGGCGGTGAAAGGCGTTTTGTCATGGTGACTTTGCTTTCGAAGGTGAAGTGGCGGATTTGCTTCAGTTTAGTCGTGGAGATCGCGAAAGCAAGTTTCTAGAATCGAAGTCATCCAATCCCTCAAAGGAAACCGTGATGGCCTCGAACGAAATTCGCCGCGGCGCCGCCGAGATGGTTGCTGCGATGCTGATGTCCGGCACGATCGGCTGGCTCGTGATGTCGTCGCGGCAGCCGCTCGCGAACGTGGTGTTCTTCCGCTGCGTGTTCGGCGGCGCGACGCTCGTGCTCGTCTGTGCGGCGCTCGGCCTGTTGCGCCGCTCGCTGTTCTCGTGGCGCATGCTCGGCCTCACCGCGCTCGGCAGCGTCGCGATCGTCGCGAACTGGCTGCTGCTGTTCGCCGCGTATTCGCGTGCATCGATCTCGATGGCGACCGCCGTCTACAACACGCAGCCGTTCATGCTCGTCGCGCTCGGCGCGATCGTGTTCCGCGAGCGGGTCACCGCGTCGACGCTCGCGTGGATGCTGCTCGCGTTTGTCGGCCTCGTCTGCGTGGTGCGTGTCGAGCCGGCCGTGCTCGCGGTGCCGGGCGCATACGTCGAAGGCGTCGCGCTCGCGCTCGCGCTCGGCGCGGCGTTCCTGTATGCGGTGTCGTCGATCATCACGAAGCACCTGAAGGGCACGCCGCCGCATCTGCTCGCGCTGCTGCAGGTCGGGCTCGGCGTCGTGATGCTCGCGCCGTTCGCGCACTTCGACACGCTGCCGGCGACGCCCGCGCAGTGGCTCGACCTCGTCGTGCTCGGCGTCGTGAACACGGGCGTGATGTACGTGCTGCTGTACGGCGCGATCCAGAAGCTGCCGACCGCGATGACGGGCGCGCTGTCGTTCGTCTATCCGGTCGTCGCGATCGTGGTCGACCGCATCGCGTTCGGGCAGACGCTCGCGTGGACGCAGGTGCTCGGCGCGCTGCTGATCCTGCTCGCGGCGGCCGGCGTCAACCTTGGCTGGCGCATCGTGCCGGGGCGCCGGATGGCTACCGGAAGCTGAAACGGTCGTGCGATTCAGTTCACCGCTACGGCGCGCGGCGACGGTGTCAGGCGTGTGTGAAAACGACGCAACGCCACGACGCGCGCGGCACATCGGGCACGTCTGTATTGCGTTGTAAGAAGTTGTAGGGAAACACCCGATGCGATGCGAACGGCGTCGCTCGTATGATGCGGTGTGTGACGTTGATCACGTTCACAGGATTCCGATTCGAGATGCCGTTCGCCCGACAGGCCGAACGGCATTTTTTTAAGCATCGCTTGAGGACAGCTCGCGCCGCGCGTCCAGCCGCGCGAGCACCGCGCGCTTCGCGTCGTCGTCCGACGCGCGCCACGCCTTGATTTCGTCGCGGGTCCGCAGGCAGCCCGCGCACCATTCGGTGCGCGGATCGATCTTGCACACGCCCGTGCACGGCGACGCGACGGCGCTTTCCGGGACGTCGCTCATGCGGTTTCGCGCAGCGCGACGTCCGCGACCGGCGCGCCGGTCAGCGTGACGAGCTCCTGCGGCGACAGGTTGAACACCGCGTGCGGATGGCCGGCTGCTGCCCACAGGCTGTCGAGCGCGAGCAGGTCGGCGTCGATCAGCGTGACGGGTTCGACGAGATGGCCGATCGGGCATACGCCGCCGATCGCATAGCCCGTGTTGTCGCGCACGAATTTCGCGTCGGCGCGGCCGACCTCGCCGACCTGCGCGGCGACCTTCTTCTCGTCGACCCGGTTCACGCCGCTCGCGACCACCAGCACCGGCGCACCGTCAGCCTGGCGGCGAAACAGGATCGACTTCGCGATCTGCGCGACCGAGCAGCCGAGCCCGGCCGCCGCCTCGGCGGAGGTCTTGCCGGTTTCGGCGAGCATCACGATGCCTTTCGCGTGGCCGCGCTCGCGCAGCAGCATCGCGACGCGTCGCGCGGAATCGGGGAGGGAGTCGAGTGCAGCAGGTGTCGTCATGGTAAGGAATCCGTTGGATGCATGATGCCAGGGTCAGACGCAGCTCGACGCGTCGGCCGCGCTTTGCGCTTTCGCGATGAGTGCACGGCCGGCGCGCGACACGTTCGCGCGGCCGATCGCGTTCGAGATGAACTCGCCGGCGGCGACGACCTGCGCGAGATCGACGCCCGTGTCGATGCCGAGGCCCTGCATCAGGTACAGCACGTCCTCGGTCGCGACGTTGCCGGTCGCCCCCTTCGCGTACGGACAGCCGCCGAGGCCCGCGACCGATGCGTGGAAGATTTCGATGCCTTCGAACAGCGCCGCGTAGATGTTCGCGAGCGCCTGGCCGTAGGTGTCGTGGAAATGGCCCGACAGGCGCTCGCGCGGAAACACGCGCGTGACGGCCGCGAGCACTTCGCGCGTGCGTTTCGGCGTGCCGACGCCAATCGTGTCCGCGATGTCGATCTCGTCGCAGCCGAGCGCCGCGAAGCGCTCGACGACGTCGACGACCGACGCGACCGGCACATCGCCCTGGTACGGACAGCCGAGCGTGCACGACACGCTGCCGCGCAGCCGCAGGCCCGCGTCCTTCGCTGCCTTCGCGACCGGCTCGAAGCGCGCGATGCTTTCCGCGATGCTGCAGTTGATGTTGCGCTGCGAGAACGCTTCGCTCGCCGCGCCGAAGATCACCACCTCGTCCGCGCGCGCGGCGAGCGCACCCTCGAAACCCTTCAGGTTCGGCGTGAGCACCGAGTAGATCGTGCCGGCGCGCCGCTCGATGCCGGCCATCACGTCGGCGCCGTCGGCCATCTGCGGCACCCATTTCGGCGACACGAACGACGCGGCTTCGACGTTGCGGAAGCCGGCGCGCGACAGGCGGTCGACGAGCGCGATCTTCACGTCGGTGGGCACGAAGGTCTTCTCGTTCTGCAGTCCGTCGCGCGGGCCGACTTCGACGATCTTGACGGCGGTGGGGAAGGTCATGGCTGTCTCCTTGTATTTGAAATCGGATATTCAATAGCCGCGCGCGTAGTCGACGACGCCGCTGACCGGCTCGCCGCGCTCGAACGCGCGGATCTTGCCGGCGATCTGCTCGATGGCATCCATGCGCAGCGTCTCGGCCGAGCTGTGCGGCGTGATCGTGACGCGCGGCGCGTGCCAGAACGGATGGTCTTCCGGCAGCGGTTCGTGCTGGAACACGTCGAGCGTCGCCGCCGCGATGCTGCCGCTTGCGAGCGCGTCGAGCAGGTCGGTTTCGACGAGATGCGCGCCGCGCGCGACGTTGATCACGTACGCACCCGGCGCGAGACGCGCGAACGTGCGCGCGTCGAGGATCCCGTCGGTGTCCGGCGTGCTCGGCAGCAGGTTGACGAGCACTTTCGCGCCGTCGATGCACGCGTCGAATTCGGCTTCGCCCGCGTAGGTCGCGATGCCGTCGAGCTGCTTCGGGCTGCGGCTGTAACCGCGCACCGGCAGCCCGAGCCCGGCGAGCGCGCGCGCGACCTGCGCACCGAGCACGCCGAGGCCGAGCACCGCGACCGTAAAGGTCGCGCGCGGGTGCGGCTCGAGCGCCTGCCAACGGCGTGCGCGCTGCAGCGCGTCGTATTCGTCGAAGCGGCGCAGGTAGCGCAGCACCGCGTGCGTCACGTATTCGACCATCTGCTGCGCCATCCCCGAATCCTCGAGGCGCACGAGCGGGATACCGCGAGGCAGCGTGCCGGGATGCTCGCGCTCCAGCTCGAGCAGCGCGTCGACGCCGGCGCCGAGGTTGAAGATCGCGCGCAGGCCGTCGCGCGGCGCGAACAGCTCGCGCGGCGCGCGCCACACGAGCGCGTAGTCGGCGGCGGCCGTGTCGCCTGGTTGCCACGCGCGCAGGTCGGCTTCGGGCAGTGCCTGCGCGAGCTCGGCGCGCCATGCGCCGGCGTCCTGGTACGACGAATGGAACAGGATCCGCATGCCGGTCACTTCGCGAACAGTTGGCCGATGTCGGCGAACGCCTCGAATTCGAGCGCGTTGCCGCACGGATCGAGGAAGAACATCGTCGCCTGCTCGCCGACTTCACCCTTGAAGCGGATGTGCGGCTCGATCACGAAGCGGGTGTGCGCGGCCTTGAGCCTGTCGGCGAGCGCATGCCATTCGTCCATCGCCAGCACGACGCCGAAGTGGCGCACCGGCACGTCGTCGCCGTCGACCGGGTTGACCGCGCTCGCGCCGGTTTCGTTCGGCGCGAGATGCGCGACGAGTTGATGGCCGAAGAAGTCGAAGTCGACCCAATGCCCGGAACTGCGGCCTTCCGGGCAGCCGAGCAGGCCACCGTAGAACGCGCGGGCGTCGGCGAGGCTCGACACGGGAAAGGCGAGATGGAACGGGCGCAGCGCGCCGGACGGCGAAGCGGGCATCGGGTGTCTCCTTTCTGGAAGCTCACATTCTACGGTTTCGCGCGCGGTTGCGTTGTGGTGACCGGGGGCGGGGCGCTTATACGGCGGGCAAACGCCGGGCAGGTGGCCGATGCGCGGCCGATGCGCGACGTGCAGCACGCCTGAATCCGCCGAAAAGCAAAGCACGAAATATTGGTTCGGCCGCCACGCGCGGCGCGCCACAATCGAGCTTCGTGTATCAGCTAGCGAGGGGGATCATGATGCGCGCATGCAGCAAATCGGCCTGGCCGCCGCGGCTCGTCACCGTTCCCGGCCTGCACGGCAGCGAAGGCGCTCACTGGCAGACCTGGCTCGAGCGGCAGTTTCCGCGTTCGTTGCGTGTCGAGCAGCACGACTGGGACGCGCCGGATCTCGCGGGCTGGGCGCAGTCGGTGCGCGCGCTGCTCGAACGCGAGCGCGGTCCGTTCGTGCTCGCCGCGCACAGCTTCGGCTGCCTCGCCGCCGCGCATGCGCTCGCGCAGTGCCCACAGGCGGGCGACGTCGCCGGCGTGCTGCTCGTCGCGCCCGCGAGCCCGCAAAAATTCACGTTCGCGGGGCCTTTCGATGCGCGGCGTCTCGTCGTGCCGTCGATCGTGATCGGCAGCGAGACCGATCCATGGATGTCGCTCGGCGACGCTCGCACGCTCGCGCAGCGGCTCGGCAGCGCGTTCGTCAATCTCGGCGACGCGGGCCATATCAACACCGCGGCCGGCTTCGGGCCGTGGCCGCGCGCGAAATATTTCATCGATACGCTCGTGCATTGCGCGGCGCCGCTGCGCTTTCGCGACGAAGCGGGGGAGTTCGAGCCGGCCTTCGTCGGCGGCCCGCTCGCGCAAGCGGTGTGACGCCGGAAACCGCGGATCAGCCCGCTGTCGACGCGGCGGCGGCCGATGCCGCGCCCGGCGCGCCGGCGGCGGG